>CAJCHX010000871.1 GCA_903970215.1 Acidobacteriaceae bacterium | reverse complement strand
CCGGTGAACACCGCGTCGGCGTCCGGAACGTGAACGATCGCGTCGCCGTCGGTGTGGGCGGGCCCCAGGGTCATCAGCCGCACGGTGCGGCCCCCGACGCTGAGCTCGGCCTCGGTCTCGAAGACCTCGGTCGGCTCACGCGGCTCGATCCCCTCGAAGGCGAACGCTCCGAACGCGTCGCGGGCGAAGGCCGCGAACTCGGGGCCGAGGTCGGCCTGCTTCATCAACGCGTTGACGACCGACGGGGGCGCGGCCCGCATCTCGGCGGCCGCGGCGGTCGTGGCGTGGATCGGGAGGCCCTGCGGCAGCAATGCGTTGCCGAAGCAGTGGTCGCCGTTGGCATGGGTGTTGACGGCGGCGCCGAGCGGGCTCGCCCCCAGCAGGGGTGCCATCGCGTCGAGCATCTCGCGCGTCAACGCGAGATCGAACAGCGTGTCGACGAGCAACGAGGCGCCGTCGCCGACGATCAGTCCGGCGTTGGCCAGCCCCCAGCCGCCGTTGGGCTGCAGGAAGGCGTGCAGGCCATCGCCGAGCTCGTGCAGCCCACGCGTATACGTGCCGCTCGCGCTCATCGCTGGCTGGCTATCCGGCGGGACGCCGCTCGGGGGAGGGGATGAGGCTCCACGCCGGCGACGATCTCGTTGTGCAGCGTGCCGATCCCCTCGACGTGCAGGGCGACGCGGTCGCCGGCCCCCAGCGGCTCGTGGGCTCCGGATCCCTCGCGGGCCCACAGTTCCAGAAGGCGGCCGTAGCCGCAGGTGCCGGCGCCCAGCACGTCGCCGGTCCTGACCCACGTACCTCGCGAGGTGTCGGCGACGAGTTGGGTGCCTGCGTCCTCGGGCCGCAGGTCACGTCCCGGCTGCCCGATCACGGCGGCGACCTCGAGCTCGAGGTCCAGCCGCCGGCAGCCGGGAGGCACCGCGATCTCGTCGCCCGGCCCCGGCAAACCGATCCGTCGGCAGCAGTTTTGCTGCACCTCGACACGGCGTCGCATCCGCATCGTCGCCACACCGGCAATCATCATGGGACTTTGCTTGAGGGCCGGCGGATGAGGCGCAGGGAGGGCACTCCGGTCGCTCATTTCAAGTGCGTTGTGATTGGTGGTCCGGTGCGTCCCGTGGTCGCGCTGACGGCTTGCACGCTGGCGATGGTGCGCGCGCCGGCGCTGGCGATCGGCAGCCGCACCCGGGTGCGGCGGGTGACGGTCTGATAGCGGCGGCCGCGTAGCTGCAGCGTGATGAGATAGCGCGCCGCACCCCGGGCCCGGGAGAAGCGCACCAGGGTGCGCGAGCCACGCCTGACCCGCAGATGGCCAGGACGCCCAGGTCGCTGCGGCGTGACGCGCAGGTCGATGTCAGACAGTGCGCGGCCGACGGGTACGCCGTGGCGGCGGGTGATCGCGAGCAGGATCAGCCGACGGTGGCGATAGCCGACCGGAACGCGAACCGTGGCGTTGCGGCGGCGCACCGTTCCTAGTGCGGCGCCGGCCGGGTCGCCGCGCCGCGAGGAGACCGCCCGGATCTGCACCGTGGTTCCAGAGGGGACGGCGACGCGGACGTGGAGCTTGGCGCCGGCGTGGATGTGATGGCGTGGAGCGGCGGACAGCACGCGTCCCAGGCCGGCACCGGGCGGGGCGATCGTGGTGGCGCGCACGGTGCGAAACGGGTGAGCACCCCGTGAGGTCACGTGCCAGCGACCGGGGCGCGGGGAGTGGATGACCACCCCGGCCTGCCCGGTCGCCGTGTCGCGGACGAACAGCACCGAGCCATGGTCCAGGCTCGCGCGTCGGCGGGGCACGTGTCGGCTGTCGATGAGGATGTGACCTCGCGGGTCGCGGACGCTGAGCTGTCCGGTGTCGGAGCCGGCGGCGGAGATGACGAGTGCTTGCTGATGGTGTCCGACGCGGACCGAGGCGGTCCGACCGCGACCGCGACGCCGAGCCGACGCAGAGACGACGTCGGGTGCGAACGGGTTCAGGTCGGTGAGCCTGCGCGTGGAGCCGAACCCGAGGTCGACCTTGAGGGAATGCCCCCAGCGCTCCATCACCGTCGCCCCGAGCTTGATCCCCAGCAGGTGGACCTGCGCGCGTGCGCCGGCACCGAGGTCGGAGATGATCGCCTGCGCGCTGAGCAGGGGGCCGATGTGATCGGGGACCTCGTGATCAAGCGGAAACGGGAGGTGGCTGTGCAGGAAGTGAATCGGTGGGCTGTCGGGCCCGAACTCGATCGTCAGCCTGCCCTCGCTGAGAAAGTGGCCGGAGCCGATCTGCAGGTCGGCACGGCCGTGGATGATGTCCAGGACATCGACGCGGGTTTGCAGCGCGAAGGTCTGATCTACGAGGCCGAGGGTGAGGGTGGCCTTACCGCTGGCCAGTTCCAGGTCGGCGGCCTTGACGTCGGCGTGCGCGGCCAGCGTGAGCCGCAGCCGGTTGACGTCGAAGCTGCCGGTCCCCTTGAAGTCCACGTCAACGGCCTTCTCGGCGCCCAACGGCCACCCCCCGTCCAGGCCCAGCCCGATCGTCGCATTGCCGAACCCGTGCGAGATCCCGGACAGATCGAATGATCCGCCGGACAGATAGGTGTCAAACGGTCCGGGCAGGCCGGCGCCGCCGGTCGCCGACAGCTCGACCGAGAGCGAGTCGAACCGCCCGTGTCGGATCGCGCCCTTGACCGTCGCGTCGAGCCCGGGCGCGTCCGGGAGCGAGACCTCGGCGCCGCCGCCCAGCTGCCACGAATCGGCGGCCTGGTCGTAGTGGAACAGCAGCGAATGCAACGAGAACAACTGACGGCCGGCGATCGTGACCGGCAGCGACAGCCCATCGCTGCGCAGATCGACGGTCACGCCGCCGGACCCGAACGCGAGGGTGCCCTGCAGCGAGAGGGTGGTCGCGACGAGCTTGTCATCGACGCCGGCCGAGATGCTCAACGTGCCCTTCGCCA
>CAJCHX010000870.1 GCA_903970215.1 Acidobacteriaceae bacterium | reverse complement strand
GATCGTGAGCTCCACGCGATCGCCGGCAAGCGCGCGCAGACTCAATGCACATTCCAGGCCCGCCACGCCGCCGCCCGCGATCAGAACCCTGAACCGATCGGTACGGCCGTCCGCAGCGTCACTCCCAGTAAAACGAGACATCGCCAGACTCCAGCTCGCGAATTCGCGTGACAACCTCCGGCCGTCACACCGATGCGGCCGCAGAGTTCGAGCCGATGCAGGTCGCCCGCCGGGGAATGAGGCGAAGCGAATGACGAGTTTACTCCGCCGGCAAATCGGCTCGAGCCCTCAGGCCGTGACGTATGATCGAGATTCGCCTGCTTTCACCCTCGGCAGGCGAGGCGTTCCCGGCTCCAGCGTCCGGCCGGCGTGGGCGTGACCGAACCGTCGGTCCCGCGATTCCCAACACGTCTGGAGCCGGCACTCGTGTCCCGCCGATCGACCACTTCGCAGGCCCGGGAAGTGCCGTGACGGCCAGCGCAAGGCCCGCTCGCCACCGTCGGGCAGGTGGTGCACCCACGCCATGTCTTCGCGCAGGCCAGCCGCTCGTCACCCACGACTCAGGCAGATCTCAACCAGGAGCGCGTGTGGGCGTTGCTCGAGGACGGCGCGGTCACCCTCAAGGAGCTTCACGATCAGGGAATCAAGTCTCCTGCGCAAGCGATGTACGACCTGCAGGCTGCCGGCTATGCCATCGACCGGATACGCGTGATGAACGGTACCGGTCACTCAACGGTGGGATATCGCCTCCGGGCACACTCTCACGCGGTTCTCGATCACGGCGTCGCCCGAGCGGCCGGCGCTCCCCATCTGATCAGGGTGCGCGCCGCGCGGATTGAACCATGCTGAGGGTCGGCGAATGAGCCCGCTGGGTCGCTTCTTCAGAGCTCTGTCAGACCGTCTCCCTCACCGTGGCGAAGATGCCGGTGCCGACGGCAACCTTCGCCGACGGGCGCATCTGCCATGGGATGATCTCGAGGCAGAAGCCGCGCGCCAGGGCTGTTCTGCTGCGGACATCTTCTTTGACCGAGCCGGCCGCGGCGCCTCCGACAGCCAGGGCGCCCCCGACCACTGAGCTTGCGGGGGAGCGCCGCGCCCCGATGCCCTCACCCATGAGCCAGCGCCGCGGCGTGAACGCCGCCCGCGTCCTGGACCGTTGAGCCTGCGCGTGTCAGCACGATCAGGGGGCAGCGTGCCGTCCGTGCGAGCTGCCCGGCGGTGCTGCCGCGCATCAATCGGCCAAGCGGCCCGTAGCCGCGCGAGCCGACGAACAGCAGGTCGAGCGATGCGCTGTACACGGTCAACTCCTCCGCGGCCTCACCGTAGGCGGCATGTGGCTCGATATCTCCGAGTGAGGCGATGCGCTGACGCGCCTGCTCAACCAGCGCGAGGATCGAGTTGTCAATCGGGCCTGCGGCGCTGAAGGAGGAGGCGGGCAGCGCGATCGCCTCAAACGCCGACAGCTTCACCCCTCGTTCCGCGGCGAACCTGCGCGCGGTGGCAAGGGCATGTTGACTCTCCGGAGAGGCGTCGTATCCGACGCCGATCTCCGTCAGAGCGGGTGAGCGCTGCGCGTACGCCGCGGGGGCGACGGCCACCGCACAGGGCGCACCGTTGAGCGCACGCTGGGTGTCCTCCTGCATGAGGACCCGTCCGATCAGCCCGCGTCGGCTCGAGCCCACCACGAGGAGATCGGCCTGCTCCTGCTCTGCGAGCTCGTGCAGCCCGCGCCCAACGGATGCCGACCCGATACAGATCCGCGCCCCGTCAAGCCCGGCCGCGTCACGGACCCGGGCCAGCAGCGCGAGTGAGCGCTCGCGTTCGGCAGCCTGAAGCCCGGGATTGGACGAATGCAGCGGCATCGTCTCAGCCCGATGCACGTGAGCGAGGGTCAACTCGCCGCCGGCGGCCATGAGGTTCTGGGCAAGGGCGATCGCGTCGCCGCTGGCCGGCTGCTCATCGACCCCGACGATCACATTGATGAACACAGTCGATCTCCTCTCTGTGCCCGGCTCGTCGTTGTCGGCGAATGGTGGGCTGCTCGGCGCACGGTGGTCTCGTCCTCCCCTGACGCTGTGTCGAGAGGCGTCATACGACACCTGCGCCGGCACGAACGTGCTCGGCCCAGCGCTGGCGTTCCTCGATCACGGCCGGGGAGGGAACGACCAGGACCGCGCGGTCGGCACGGTGCACGATCGCGTGCGACACGCTGCCCAACATCAGCGACTTCACCCCACTCAGACCCCGGGTGCCGAGCACGATCACGTCGGCATCCACATCCCCGGCGATGCCCAGGACGATGGCGGCGATGTCCTCATTGCGTCGCGCGATGAGCGGCCGCGCGACCAGTCCGGCGTCGATCGCGCGCTGCGCGCCCTCGCCGGCGGTGGCCAGGGCCGCCTTCTCGGCGGCGGCATCGGCCTCCTGCTCATCGGTGTAGGGGCCGACCATCCCAAAACCCATCCCCAATGACCCATGTCGGGTCATCGTCTCGAGCATCGTCTCCCAGATCAAGAGCACGGTCGCCTCGTGGCCCGGCATCAGCAATGCGGCTCGGTCGATCGCGGCGCGGGCGTCCGTGGAGCCGTCGTAACAGATCAACATCATCATGTCGTCGCTCCCCCGCGACGCCCGGCCTGCGGGACCATGGACGTCGATCTGTTCGCTCTGCCTCCAGCGCTGAATGTGACATGCATGTCGTTCAAGCTCCTCGTTGTGAGGTGAATGGATTGGCGCTCTGCGTTCCGTCCGGAGGCGGAGTGCGCCTCGATGCCCGGCCAGGCAACGGCGCCGCGGGCCTGGAAGATCGAGGTGGCACTGGCCCAGGGCTCGCGTCGCCCCTGGCGGTCGTCAGCGCCGACGGCGACTCTCGCCAACGGCCTGCCCGCTCGGTTCCACCACCTCACGTCTGGCTCCATAGCCCTCAACTCGCAACACGGCGGTTACGCGCCGACCGATGAGGTCAACGCGCCGGTGCCGACCGAGAACTGGAGCCGGAACAATCTGCCCGCC
>CAJCHX010000869.1 GCA_903970215.1 Acidobacteriaceae bacterium | reverse complement strand
GCTTCACGGCGCCGCGGCGAGGGTGCGGTAGACGTCCGGGATGTTGGGGGTCTCGGTGGTGGTGAACGATCCGTACGCGAGCGCCGCATCGGACGCGATCATCAGGACGAAGGCCAGTCTCAGCAGCACGAAGGCCCGGTTCCGGCGCGCGGCGACGGTCGCCACCTGCATGATCCACACCAGCAGGGCGGAGTCGACGCCGAGCCGCAACACGGCTGCGAAGTGCAACCCGCTGACGAGGCCCAGGTATCGCCCGCCCGTCCACCAGGCGGTTGCCCAGAACAGGAGCAGTACGCCGAGGATCGAGACGACCGGCGCTTCCGGGCGACGTCGGACCGGGCCCTGCGTGCGCAACCATCGCACCACCCCGAGTGCCGCGATCACGTGCCCGCCCAACACGAGGGCCTGGTCCGGGACCGGGATCACGGATGGCAGGTGAGTGGCGGTCAGCCAGCGGAACAGATTTCCCGTCGCGGCGGTGGCCAGGCCCAGGTACAGAATGGAGAGGGCCGTTACGGCCGCGGTGCGCGTGACCACGAGGGTCGCCGCTCCGATCGCGGCGGTCGCCAGGCCGGACAGCGGCACCAGCGCCGAGATCGCCGCCGGTGGTCCGACGATGTGAGTGACCACTTCGACGCCGATGAACAACAGCAGGTAGACCGCCCACAGAGCGCGTCTGTTGCTGGCGCCCGTGGCCATCTGCCCTCCGATCGACCGCGTACCCCAGTCCGCGCGAGCTCGACTATCAGAACATACTCAGGTTTTACGACTCAGGTGAAGGCGAATTCGAGGGTGACAACGAGCGCCGCCGGTGGACGGTCCCGTCCCGGTGTCGTCTTGTACGGCCGCCCGCCGGGCTTGATTAAGTATCGCTTAACGAATCAGGTAGCAATATTCGCTGGATCTCGCCGGTGTCGGTCGCCAGACTGGAGTCCAAACAGTTCTCCGGCTTCAGGATCGAGTGTCCGGCTTCACGATCGAGGTGACAACCATGCGAAACGGCAACGCCCTCAGTGGACTCCGCGGGCTCGTCCGCACGGCGTGGCGAGGGTTTGGCGAGGTCCGGCGGGTACAACTCGAACTGCACGAGAGGCAGCTCATCCTCCTCGAGCCGTGGACGCACGACCAGTTGCATTGGGGCTCTGACGGGACGCTGCACGGCAGCGTCGTGACCGGAACCCGGATGCGAGCCCCCGTGAGCCGCGGCGGATGGTGCCCCTGCCACCCCCTCGACGCGTGCCTCGATGATCCGTGCCGGACCCCTTGATGGAATCGCTACGCCGCCGCTTGAGGGAATCGCTACGCCGCCGCTTGATGGAATCGCTACGCGGCCGCGCCGACCCGGTGCGGGTTGGAGCGAACGTGGTCGAGCGACTTCTGTAGTTCCTTCTTGGTCGCGCCGTGGGCCGCCAACTTGTTGAGCCGGTGGATCACGACGGGGCAGCGCTCACACCGCACCGTCTTCCGGCAGCACTTCTTCTTGGGCTTGGCTCCCACCAGCTTGTGCGCCTTCTTCTTACCCACCATCTGAGGTTAGCGCATCCTAATAATGCTGGCGAAATCCAGCGCGTTTTCCTGTCGATCGTGCTCGGGAAGTAGCCTGGACGTGACCGAAGCGATCCGCGCCTGCGGAGCGCGACCCTCGTCGTGTCAGGCCGCGGGGTGGTGCAGTACGCAGTACAGCACCATTCCCCCTGCTCGACGCCTCGAATCGGCCGCGCGGTAACCGAACCCGGACCGCCGCGCGCGCCGCCACGTCAGGAGCAGTGAGTGACCACCGAGCCCAACTTCCGCAACGTCGCCATCGTCGCGCACGTCGACCACGGGAAGACCACCCTCGTCGACGCGATGCTGCGGCAGTCCGGCGCGTTCGCCGAGCGTGCCGAGCTGGTCGACCGCGTGATGGACTCCGGTGACCTGGAGAAGGAGAAGGGGATCACGATCCTCGCGAAGAACACCGCGGTGCACCGGACCAACCCGGACGGCAGCATGACGGTGATCAACGTGATCGACACCCCCGGTCACGCCGACTTCGGTGGCGAGGTCGAGCGCGGCCTGTCGATGGTCGACGGTGTCGTGCTGCTGGTCGACGCGTCCGAGGGGCCGCTGCCGCAGACCCGGTTCGTGCTGCGCAAGGCGCTCGCGGCGTCGCTGCCGGTGATCCTGGTCGTCAACAAGACGGACCGGCCCGACGCTCGGATCGAGGAGGTCGTCTCCGAGTCGCAGGACCTCCTGCTCGATCTGGCCTCGGACCTGTCCGACGAGGCTGCGGAGGCGGCGGAACTGGCGCTCGGACTGCCCGTCGTCTACGCCTCGGGGCGCGAGGGCAAGGCGAGCACGACCGCTCCCGCCAACGGCGAGGCGCCGGACGCGGCCAACCTGGACGAGCTGTTCCAGATCCTGCACGACTACATCCCCGAGCCCAAAGGCGACCCGAAGGCGCCGCTGCAGGCGCACGTGACCAACCTCGACGCGTCCGCCTTCCTCGGCCGCCTCGCCTTGGTCCGCGTGCACAACGGGACCCTGCGCAAGGGCCAGACGGTGGCGTGGATGCGCGAGGTGGACGGTGAGCCCGTCGTCACCAACGCGAAGGTCACCGAGCTGCTCACCACCGAGGGGGTCGAGCGCAAGCCGGCCGAGGAGGCCGTCGCCGGCGACATCGCCGCCGTGGCCGGCTTCTCCGACATCATGATCGGCGACACGCTCGCCGACGTGGAGAACCCTGTCGCGCTGCCGCGGATCACCGTCGACCAGCCCGCGATCTCCGTCACGATCGGCACCAACACCAGCCCGCTGGTCGGCAAGGTGTCCGGTCACAAGCTGACCGCCCGCATGGTCAAATCGCGGCTCGACTCCGAGCTGGTCGGAAACGTCTCGCTCAAGGTCCTCGACATCGGCAGGCCCGACCAGTGGGAGGTGCAGGGCCGTGGTGAGCTGGCCCTGGCGATCCTGGTCGAGCAGATGCGGCGTGAGGGCTTCGAGCTGACCGTCGGCAAGCCCCAGGTGGTCACGCGCAAGGTCGACGGCAAGGTCCACGAGCCGTTCGAGCACCTCACCGTCGACGTCCCCGAGGAGTACCTGGGCGCCGTCACTCAGTTGCTGGCCAACCGTCGAGGGCGCATGGAGTCGATGGGTAACCAGGGCGCCGGCTGGGTGCGGATGGAGTTCGTGGTGCCCTCTCGCGGCCTGATCGGATTCCGCACCGACTTCCTCACCGAGACCAGGGGTACCGGCATCGCCAACGCCGTGTTCCACGAGTACGCGCCGTGGGCCGGCGAGATCCGCGCCCGGCACACCGGTTCGCTGGTCTCGGACCGGCAGGGCAGCGTGACACCGTTCGCGATGATCCAGCTGGCCGACCGCGGCACGTTCTTCGTCGAGCCCGGCGCCGACACGTATGAGGGCATGGTGGTGGGCATCAACCCACGTGCCGAGGACCTCGACATCAACGTCACCAAGGAGAAGAAGCTGACGAACATGCGTCAGTCCTCCGCCGACGTCATGGAGACCCTGGCCAAGCCGATCAAGCTCGAGCTCGAGGCCGCGATGGAGTTCTGTGCCGGGGACGAGTGCGTCGAGGTCACGCCCGAGGTCGTTCGTGTCCGCAAGGTCCACCTGAACGCCACCGAGCGCGCTCGCGAGCGGTCCCGCGCCAAGTCGCGCGACCAATCCGCGGGCTGACCGCGCGGCGCGGTAGGTTCGTCACCGGCGAGCACCGGCGAGCACCGGCGAGCACCGGCGCACCCGCCGGACATCGGACACGACAGGAGGGGCCCGGCTTGGCGCGACGGAATCGGGGCCGGCGGGGCGCGGCGATGCGGCTCGCGGTGGCGGTCGCGGCCGTCCTGGTTCCTGCGGGGTGCGCGGCGGAGCCGCCGCCCGCGATGCAGGGCTCGGATATCTCGACGCCGACGCCCGTGGCGTCGGGCGGCGGGACCACGGTGAACGTCGCGGTGGACGACCTCGGCGTCGGGTTCAACCCGCACCTCGAGGCGGATCTGTCGCCCGCCACGCAGGCGCTCGCGGCGATGACGCTGCCCAGTCCCTTCGTCCCCGTGCCGGGTCCCGACGGGCATGTGCGATACCAGCAGAACACCGATCTGGTTCCCGTGGTGTCGCAGACCTCGCCGACGGACATCACGTACATCATCCGCAGCGACGCCCAGTGGTCCGACGGCGCGCCGATCACCGCCGAGGACTTCCTGTATCTGTGGCAGTCGATGGTCTCGGCGCCCGGTACCTCGGGTTCGGCGCCGTACCGGCTGATCGATTCGATCACTGCCGGCGCGGGCGGCAAGCGGGTCACGGTTCACCTCAGCCAGGCGTTCCCGGGTTGGCGAGAGTTGTTCTCCGACCTACTGCCCAGCCACCTGATCAAGGACGCGCCGGGCGGGTTCACCGGCGCGATGCGTGACAGCATCCCCGCGTCGGGCGGGAGCTTCCTGGTCAAGAAGGTGGACTTGGCGCGCGACGAAGTGACGCTCGAGCGCAACGACCGCTACTGGATGGCACCGTCCAAGGTGGACCGGATCGTGATCCGCAAGGGGGGCGACGACACCCAGGTGGCGAACTCGGTCCGCACCGGCGATGTGCAGGTGCTGTCCATGCACGGTGGGCCGTCGTTGCTCGCCCAGTTGGCGTCGATCTACGAGGTGCGGGCCATCGACCAGCCGGCACCGCGGATGATGACGCTGACCCTCAACACCCGATCGAAGTTCCTCGCCGACCAGCAGGTCCGGCGCGCGTTGCTGGCCTCCCTCAACGTCGACCTGCTCACCACCGTCGGCTCCGGCGGCGACACCGTGCGCCCCGCCCGGGCGCAGGTGCTGGCACCGTCGAACATGGGGTACGTGCCTACCATGCCGCCGGGTCCCGCGACTCCTGCGCAGGCCAAGCAGGACCTCGAACAGGCCCTCGCCGCTGCCGGCTACACCCTGCAGACCGCACCCATCCCGCCCAGCCAGAGCGCTCCGCCCAGCGCTGAGTCGTCCGTCCCGATCGTGACGGCACCCCCGTCGTCGGCGGGCTCCTCGACGTCCTCGCTGCCCGTGCCCCCCTCTCCGTCGCCCGGTGAGAACGTGCAGCAGTTCGTGCGCGACGGCGTGCCGATGTTCCTGCGGATCGGCGTGGTCGCGGGTAACCAGTCGGCGTTCTCGGTAGCGAGCAATGCCACCGACCAGTTGCGCGCGATGGGCGTCTTCGCGTCGGTGGTGAGCCTCGACCCGGACACACTCACCAGTACCGCGCTGCTGGACGGCACCGTCGACGCCGTGGTCGGGTGGTCGACGGTCACGTCCAACCCGGCCGTGGCACTCGCCTCGCGCGTCGACTGTCCACCGCAGGACGGAGGCGCGACGCTCACCGCCGGCACCACCGTCGCGTTGCCGACCACGCAGGCGTCGTCGTCGGCCGCGACCGGCGACACGTCGGCCTCGCTGACGCCCACGCCCACAGACACGTCTGAGCCGTCGCAGCAGGACGCTGCGGCGCGGGTGGTCGGCAACATATCCGGGCTGTGCGACCTCGACGTGCAGGAGCTGGCACAGCAGGCGCTCACCGGGCGCGAAGTGTCCGCCAGTCTCGCCTCGGCCGACCGGATGCTCTGGCAGGACGCGGTGCAGTTGCCGATCTTCCAGGACGTCACGGTTGCCGCCGTCAGTCCGGACGTGACGGGGGTGACGCTCGCGGGTCCGCTGGCGACGGGCGTGTTCACGGTTCCGCAGAGCTGGGAGAAGAAGTGAGTGGATCCCGTGGGCGGCGGCTGCTGCTGGTGCACGCCCATCCGGACGACGAGACCATCACTACCGGCGGCACGATCGCGCGGTACCTCGCGGAGGGCGCGGAGGTGACGGTCCTCACCTGCACATTGGGCGAGGCCGGTGAGGTGATGATCCCCGCCCCGCGGCTGCTGGTGGCCGACGAGGCCGACCAGCTCGGTGGATATCGCTACGGCGAGCTGCGGGGCGCACTCGCAGCGCTCAGCCCGGCGGGCGGGGCGGAGCTACGCCCACGATTCCTCGGCGGTATGGGCCGCTGGCGCGATTCGGGCATGGCGGGCACGCCCGCCGCACACCATCCTCGTGCCTTCGCGTCGCAGGACCATCGGGGCCGGGAGCCCGGTGGACCGGTCGCCGCGCTCGCGGGAGTGATCGCGGAGGTGCGCCCGCACGTGGTGATCACGTACGACACCGTCGGCGGCTACGGCCACCCCGACCACATCGCTGCGCACCAGGTGACTATGGCTGCGGTCGCGGCCGCTGCGGACCCCGGCTACGCCGTGGCCGCCGATCTCGGCGAGGTGTGGCACGTCCCGAAGGTCTATTGGACCGTATCGGGCGAGGGGCAGATCACGGACGCCGTCCTCCGGCTCCGCGACGACGAGTACGAATTGCCTCCCGGATGGCGCGCGCCGGAGCTCGGGGTGCTACCCGTGCACTCCGATGACGAGGTCACCACCCTGATCGACGTGTCCGGGGTGTCGGCCGAGAAGATCGCGGCGCTGCGCGCACACGAGACGCAATTGCAGGTGGCACCGTCCGGCACCGAGTTCGCCCTGACCAACGGCATCGCCCAGCCGATCCTCACCGAGGAGGCGTACATCCTGGTGGCCGGGGAGCCCGGCGAGCTCGACGACCGCGGACTCGAGCGGGACCTGTTCGCGGGGCTGCAGTGATCGATCGGGGGCGGGTCGGCCTGCTCGTCCTGCTGACGCTCGCGGGCGCCGCCTGCGCCGTGGGAGGCACGATGTACCTGCCGCTGGACCTGGGATCGGTGCCGATGCCGGTGTCGGCGGTGCTGTTCGGCGCGTGCCTGGCGGCGGTGTCGAGAGCCGGACGTCGACTGACCGGCGAGGGCACCGCGGCCGTGCTGCCGGT
>CAJCHX010000868.1 GCA_903970215.1 Acidobacteriaceae bacterium | reverse complement strand
GGACCGGGCGGCGATCGCGGACGAGATCGCCGCCCGCACGGGCGCCGCGGTGATCCCGCCGTTCGACCACCCCGCGGTCATCGCAGGGCAGGGCACCGTCGCACTCGAGATGTTCGCGCAGACCGGACCGCTCGACCTGCTGTTCTGCCCGCTCGGCGGCGGCGGGCTACTGTCCGGGACGCTGCTCTCCGCGGCAGCGCTCGCTCCCGAGACGCGCGTGTTCGGGGTCGAACCCGAAGCGGGAGACGACGGTCGGCGGTCACTCGCCGCCGGCCGGATCGTGACCATCGACACGCCACGGACCATCGCCGACGGCGCCCAGACCCCCGCGCTGGGCGCACAGACCTTCCCCGTGATCGCGCGGCTCGCCGCTGGAATCGTCACGGCAACCGACGACGAGTTGATATCCGGCGTAAGGGAATTCGCCACCACGTTGAAGACGGTGATCGAACCGACCGGCGCACTCGGGTTCGCCGCCGCGCGCCGGGAGGCCGCGGGGACGGGGATGCGAGTGGGCGTGATCGTGTCCGGCGGCAACGTCGATCCCACCCACCTAGCCCAATACCTGTCGGCCTGAACAGGTCCGCGGCGGTACCGGCCTACCCCGCCTCGGCCGACCCGGCCAGCGGGTCGAGGATGCGCCGCAGAAACTCTCGTGTCCGCGGCTGCTTCGGCGAGCCGATCACCTCGTCGGGCGTACCTGCCTCGACCACGGTGCCGCCATCCACGAACAGCACCTGATCGGCGACCTGGCGGGCGAACGCGATCTCATGGGTCACGACGACCATCGTCGCGCCCTGCGCGGCGAGGTCCTTCATCACCGTCAGCACATCACCCACCAGCTCCGGGTCGAGCGCCGAGGTCGGCTCGTCGAACAGGATCACCTTGGGACGCAACGCCAGCGCACGAGCTATCCCCACACGTTGCTGCTGACCTCCCGACAACTGGTACGGGTACCGCTCGGCATGGTCGGCGAGGCCCACCTGCGCCAGCAGTTCTCGCGCCTGGGCCTGCGCCTCCGCAGCGGGCCTGCGCTGCACCACGATCGGCCCCTCGGTCACGTTCCGGAGCACCGTCAGGTGCGGGAACAGATTGTGCGACTGGAACACCATCGCGCTCTGCGCACGGAACCGCGCCAGTTCGGCGCGCGAGGGGCGCCCCGCGCCGAAGTCGATGGTGACGTCGCCGACGGTGAGTACGCCCGCGTCCGGCGTCTCGAGCGCGTTGAGGGAGCGCAGCACCGTCGTCTTTCCGGAGCCCGACGGCCCGATGATCACGGTCACCGAGCCCTCCGCCACGCGGAACCGAACGCCGCGCAGGACCTCGGTGTCGCGGAACGACTTCCGCAATCCGTCCACCACCACGAGATCACTCATCGCGCGACGTACCTCTCCAGTCGGTTCTCGAGCCGCCCTTGCACCAGCGAAAGGAGCTGACAGATCACCAGGTAATACCCCGCCGCCACGACGTACATCGCGAAGAAGTCGAACGTCGGCGCCGCAGCGATCTGCGCCTGCCGCAGCAGTTCGGTGACCAGGATGGTGGACGCCAGTGAGGTGTCCTTGACCAGGGAGATCAGGGTGTTGGCGAGCGGCGGCGTCGCCGTGCGCGCGGCCTGCGGAAGGATGATGCGAAGCAGCGACGTCCGGTAGTCCATCCCGATGGTGGTCGCGGCCTCCCACTGCCCCTTGGGCACCGCCCCGATCGCCGAACGGATGATCTCTGCCGCGTACCCGCCCACGTTGAGCGAGAACGCGATCGCCGCCGCGGGGAACGGGTTGATCACGATGTGCAGACCCGGGAGCGCATAGAAGATGATGAACAGCTGCACGAGCAACGGCGTCCCCCGGATCACCGATATGTACGCCCGCGCAAGACCGCTGAGCACCCGGTTGCCCGAGATCCGGGCGAGGGCGACCGACAACGCGATCAGCAGCCCCACAACGAAGCTGATGATCGTCAGCGGAATGGTGTATCGCACCGTCGCCTCGAGAAGCGGGATCAGGTTGCGCCGCACCAGGTCCCAACGCCCCTCGGGTTTGATCGTGGCGGCGGACGCGCCGAAGTACTTGTCGTAGATCCGCTGCGCCGTACCGTCGGCCTTGATCTCTGCGAGCCCCCGGTCGATCTCGGGCATCAACCCCGACCCCTTGCGCGCGGCGAACGCGGACTGCCCCCGATCGGGAGTGTCACCCGCGATCTTCACCTTTGCGCCCGGGTTGACCTTGAGGAAGTTGCGCACCACCAACCCGTCGTTGATGATCAGGTCGACTCGCCCCTGCGCCAACAGGTTCGCCGCGTCGGTGAAGCTGTCGACGCCCACGATCTGCGCGCCCGCCTGGCGGGCGTCGTCACCCCAGTTGCTGGTGAGGCTCTCTGCTGCCCGTTTGCCCCGGATGTCGGCCAGGGAGTGGATGGAGTGGTCATCCGAGCGAACGACGATCGACCCGACGGTGTCGATATACGGGTCCGAAAGGTCGTACTCGGCCTTCCGCGCGTCCGTCACGGTGACCTCGTTGGCCACCAGATCGAACCGGCCCGCCGCGAGGGCCGCGAACATCGAGTCCCAGGGCGTCTCGACGAATTGCACGCGCAGATGCAGCTGGTCGGCGACCGCGGTGATCATGTCCACGTCGTAACCGGTGAGCCGTCCGGATTCGTCGTGGTAGCTGTACACCTGGTACACACCTTCGGTGCCGACCCGGAGCACTCCCGGATCGGGCAGTACCGGTGCCGCACCGGCCGGAGCCGGCAGACCGGTCACGACGCAGAGCACTGCGACGATGAGAACCAACACCGGCCGGAACACGCGGCTCACGTGTGAATCTCCGCTCGGATGTCCGCCGGGCTGGGAAACGGCGCCAGTCCCTCGAATTGATAGGCCAGGTCGAGCAGCGTCGCCTCGTCACCGGAGGCGCCCCACAGCTGCACCGAACCCGGCGTGCCGCACGGCATCACAGTGTGCGGCAGAGCCACTGCCGGTGCGCCACTGAGGTTGTTGACCGGAGTGAACCCGACGTAGTCGATCAGTTTCGCGAGGAGCGCGTCGAAGGGCTGATCGGGACGGAATTCTCCGATGCGCGGCGGCGGGGTCGCGAGAACGGGACTGAGCAGCACGTCGTACGTGTTCATCTGCTCCGCATACACCTGGGGCGCTCGGCGCAGCCGGGCGACGGCGGGCCCTACCCGCCATGACGACGACCGCAGTAGCCGGAGCAGCCCGCGGGTGAACGGGTCGAGTTCGGCAGGTCGGAAGTCCTTGCCGTGCGCGGCTTTCGACGACGCTACCAGCGCCCCCGCCAACGCCGCCCAATACAGCGTGAAGTCCTCGATCAGCCGCGGATCGATGGTCAACTCCACCGGCTCGATCGTGTGCCCGGCATCGGCCAGCACGCGGGCCGCCGACTCGACCACGGCGAGCACCTCCGGATCCACGCCTCGTCCCCGCACGTCGCGGGTCACCAGACCGATACGCAGGCGCCGGCTCGAAGGCCCCTGCACCAGACCGATCGGCGGCAACGCGGCTGCAGGCGAATACGACTCAGCCGCAGCAAGATAGTGCGCGGTGTCGCGCACCGACCGCGTCAACACACCCTCGGCGACGAGGTTCACGGGCAGTTGGCGTGCGCCGACCTGGTCCGCCATGCGGCCACGCGACGGTTTGAGGCCCACCAGGCCCGCGCACGCCGCCGGGATCCGGATGCTGCCGCCACCGTCGTTGCCGTGCGCGAGCGGCACCACCCCCGCTGCGACGAGAGCAGCGGCCCCGCCCGACGACCCGCCGACGGAACGTTCCGTGTCCCACGGGTTCCTCGTGGGAGACGGTGTCGGAGTCGTATCTCGTGCATCCCCCGTCGCTCGCCCGTACTCGGTGCTGGCGGTCAGCCCGAACTCCGGCATCGTCGACTTGCCCAGCACGGTGAAGCCCTGCGCCTCGAGTTGCCGAGCCGGCGGCGAGGTGTGCCGGGCCGGTCTGGCTGCGAACGCCGCCGAGCCGTAGCGGGTGGGCATGCCCGCGACATCGGTGTTGTCCTTGACGTAGGTGGGTACGCCCGCGAACAGCCCACCGCGCAGCGGTGCAGCCCGCGCCGCCTCGTACGCGGGATAAGCGACAGCACCCAGCTCGGCGACGGCCTCGGCGCGCGCAACGGCCGCCTCGGTCAGCTCGCCGGCGCCGATGGCGCGCCTACGCACCGCGTCGGCGAGGGCGACCGCGTCGAGGTCACCGAGGGCGTCGTCGGTGAACGCATGGGTTGTCATGAACCGTTCTTAGCACCCGGCCCGACTCGACGACATCTCTGCACGCGAATTGAACCAGGGGGTTGAATGCGACGTCGATCGCGGGTACGGTCATATTCAACAGATTGGTTGAATACGTCTCAGTCGAATACACCGAATCGCGACGAGACCGCATCGAACCGAGAGGAGCGCATGACTGATCAGTTGTCGAGAGCCTTCGCAGCATTGG
>CAJCHX010000867.1 GCA_903970215.1 Acidobacteriaceae bacterium | reverse complement strand
ACTGACCAGATCGCGCAGGCCGTCCGGTCGTACATCAAGTTGGCGGGACACGGGAGTGCTGACGGACACCGGAGTGCCGACGAAGTGATGACCCTCTTTGCCGATGACGCAGTCTTTGGGAATCCGGCCGGCGGTGATGCCCACCGTGGACTCGAAGCGATCCGCAACGCATATCACTCGATATGGGACGATCGAGAGCAGCGAGTCGACCTCGTGTCGATGAACGTGTCCGGCCGAGAGGCCATCGTCCACGTGCAGGTTGTCTCGTCCGGCCAGCGGATGGATGTCATCGACGTGATGACCTTCGACGACGACGCCAAGGTTGCCTCCTTGCGGGCGTACACGTGAGTGTCCGACGTCGAAGTCGAGGTGGCGAGTCGTGACGCCGCCGCGGTGGCGGCCCCAGCAGACGAGCTAAGGACTGTGACGCTTGACACCTCGGTAGCTTAGGTCTAAGATGAACCTGGAGGTCGGGCAAGGGCCCCGACATCGCCGACCCGGGGGGGATCAGCGTGCTTCGGAAAGTCAGCTTCGGTCTCGTGCTCGTCGCCGGCGTGTTCTGGTTGGTGAGCACCCTGGTCCTCGGCTACCCGTCGAAGACGCAGGCCGTCGACCACCTCACGTCGTCGCTGCGCCCTGCGTTCACCAACGCCAGCCTGGCCCAGGACCACTCGGACATCACCACCGTCAACCAGTTCGTGAAGCAGTTCGAGACCCGGGCCGTGCCGGCACTGAGCAAGGACCTGCACGTCACGCCGACGCAGCTGGTCACCCAGCTCGGCACCAAGTACCCGAAGGTCGGCAGGGGAATCGCCCAGCTGCCGACGTCCCTGCCGTACTTCGACCACCTGGTTGCCGGCCTGCAGGCCCAGCAGAAGAACTTCGACCAGGCTGCGGCCATCCCGACCAAGAGCCTGCCGGCCACCACCGTCAACTGGCTGTTCGTCGCCCTCGGCGTGATCGGCATCGCCATCGGCCTGGGCGGGCTGGTGTTCGGGCGCCGGGCCGGCGGCGTGCTCCTGGGTCTGGCGGCGGCGGTCGGTGTCGTGGTCATCGCCGTGAGCCTGATCATCTCGGTGCCGGCCAAGACCCAGGCCGTCGACAACCTGACCAATGCGTTCCGACCGGTCTTCACCGCCCAGGGCGCAGCCGAGACCCGGACCTACCTCGACAACTTCCAGGGCCTCTACCAGCAGCTGTCCACCGAGGCGCTGCCCGGCCTGGCCACCGCCTTGAAGGTCACCCCGGCGCAACTCGACGCCTCGCTCGGCCAGCAGTTCCCCGCCGTCGCCGCCGGCCTGAAGGCCATGCCGGGCATCCTGAGCCGGTTCGACGTCCTCGTCACCAAGATCCAGCAGAACCTCGGCAACTTCCACCAGGCGGACTCGATCCCGACGGCCACCACACCCGCGACGCTGCTGCAGGCCCAGCTCGTGGTGCCAGCCGGGGTCCTCGCGCTGGCCGGCGGCGCCGGGCTGGCCGTCCCGCTGGTGGCCGCCCGCGGCCGCTCCCGGCGCTCGGTGGCCCCGGGGGCAGGGCAGGACCGGATGCGACCGGCGATGTGACGGCCGGCCGCCGGAACACCCGGTCGCCGGGACAGTGAAACCGGTCAGGTAAGCTCTTCCCTTCGGAACTTCTTAGCCAGAGGTGCTGACGAGGACAGGAGCGTACGGATGGCAAAGGCCCGCACCGAGACACCAGCGGCGCGAACGCCCGCCAGGTCATCGGCCCGGTCCTCCGCCACGAACGCCGATCCCCCCGACGAGGTCGACCGCATCGAGTCGGCCTGGCGGCGGGAACGTCCGGACATCGACGTCACCTCGATCGGGATCGTGTCGCGGATCTGGCGCATCAGCCGGCACCTCGAGCGCGAGCGCAAGGAGCGGTTGGAGCTGCTCGGCACCGATCGGGTCACGCTGGACGTGCTGGCGACGTTGCGTCGTTCCGGCGAGCCCTACCGCCGAACCGCCGGCGA
>CAJCHX010000866.1 GCA_903970215.1 Acidobacteriaceae bacterium | reverse complement strand
CGGTCGGGCCGTCGTCGGGCAGGTGCACGGCCCACACGACGCTTGCGGCTCCGTCGGCGACGGGGCGCCCGCCGCGGCCCATGTCGGTGTCGGTCCAGCCGGGGCAGACGGCGTTGACGAGGATGTTGTCGCGGCGGAGTTCACCGGCGAGCAGCCGGGTGAGGGCGTTGAGCGCGGCCTTGGACACGCTGTACGCCGGGGTGGCGCCGGTCATCTCGCTGATCGAGCCGCCCTCGCTGGACACGTTCACGACCCGGGCGTGGGGGCTGCGTCGCAGCAGCGGGAGGAAGGCCTGGGTGGTGCGCCACGCCCCGAACAGATTCGTTTCGAGCGCGCTGCGCACGGCGTCGAGGTCAGCGGTGACGGCATGGGCGCCGCTGTCGTACATGATCGCCGCGTTATTGATCAATGCGTCCAGTCGGCCGATATTTTCGCGGACCCACTCGGCGGCGGCGTCGATGCTTACCGGGTCGGTGACATCGAGCTGCACTGCCATGGCCCGGTCGGTGGTGCTGTCGATCTCGGCTGCGGCGCGCTCGCCGCGGTGCAGGTCGCGGGATCCGAGCAACACCGTCCACCCCGCGTCGTGCAACTGCCGGGTTACTGCTCGGCCGATCCCGCGATTGGCGCCGGTGACCAACGCGGTTGATGGCTCAGACACCGGAAGGCCCTCCGTCGTTGTTCAGCTGATCAAGGCCCTCGGTCCAGTCGGGGGCGATCGGGTTGTCGTACACCTCGAACGTGAGCTGGCTGATCTTCGGCGCGGAGAGAAGATGCACGCACAGGCCGGCGACGGTTCGTATCCCGTCGAACAGGCCGCCGATCCCGTGATACTCGCCGCCATAGGCGGACTGGCCGGGAAAGTGCCAGACCCCGTCGTGCGTCATGCACGCGGCGAGTTCCGCGCGATCCGCGGCGCCGACTGCGGCGAAGAACCGGCGCATCAGGGTGGTGTTGAGGTGCTCGTCGGCGTCCGGTGTCCCTGAGGTCAGTGTCGGAGTCATGACCCGTGTCCGCCGGCGAGGTGCGCGGTCAGGAATGGGATGACGGCGTCGAGCGCCAGCGGGACGTACGGCGCCTGGTCGTAGAGCTCGACGTGGTTGTGCGTCTCGACCCAGACCAACTCCTTGTCGACGCTGGCCGCCTCGTCGTAGACCTGCTGGGCGAAGCGGGGTGGCAGGAGCGGATCGGTGGTTCCGTGGACAACCAGGAGCGGGATGTCCACTAGGGCGGCGTGCCCGACGACGTTCCACGCCAGCAGGGTCTCCATCGATTCGTAGGTCAGCTGGTTGCGCCAGCTCAGCGCCTCCCGGTCGTGGGCGCGGGTGTAGTACTCGAACGCCTCGCGGATGGGCATTGAACTCGGCCCGTAGGTGGGTGGCGGCGCCACCGCGTCAATCCACTGCTGCTCGCCGCTGACGTAGTGCTTCTGGCGCATAGCAGCGAGGTTCTCGAGATAGGCGTGCATCCCCTCGGCGCCGAGCATCCCGGCGTAGGTGTCGGAGATGTTGTAGCCACCACCGATCAGGGCGGCGGCCTTGATCCTTGGATCGAAGGCGGCGACCTCGAGGCCGTAGCCGGCTCCGAGACAGACGCACGCTAGCCCGAGGCGGTCCGGGTCGACGTCGTCTCGGGTCAGCAGGTACGACACCGCATTCTTCAGGTCTTCGACCTGCTCGTGCGTGTCGAGGTGCTGGGGTCGGTCTCCCTCGCTGGCGCCGAAGTTGCGGTTATCGAAGGCCAGCACGGTGAAGCCGGCAGCGGCGAGGGGCGCTGCGTAGTGGGGCAGCGTCTCCTCCTTGACCGAGGTCATCGGCCCAGCCATGACCAGTGCCGGGGTGCGCTCGGCTGCTGGCAACTTCGGGGGGCGATAGAGGTGCCCGGCCAAGCGGAATGCGCCGCTGGAGAACTGCACAGCTGTCCGAGCAGCCTCGTCCACCACAGGTAGGACGGTGCCCTCGACGACCGCAGGCACGGTTCCCTGAGGCTGCTCCGCGGTTGCATCCGGGGCGACTGGTGACGTCATCGTTGTCTCCGCTGGCTTGACAGGAGGTGGGCGGGAATTGGCGGCCACCGGCCGCTACGACGGGCTCCGAGAGCACCGGCTGGTGTCAGCGAACCCGTACGAGCCGGCTTGGTCCAATGCCGAATCGGCATACGTCTCGCTGCCATCGCCGACGGGCGTCCTGGCACGGCCACGTTGTCGGCCGGTGCGCGAGCGACGATGATGACGGGGGGAGGTGACCGTGGACATACGGCAGCTGGAGAGCTTCGCGGCCGTCGCGGCC
>CAJCHX010000865.1 GCA_903970215.1 Acidobacteriaceae bacterium | reverse complement strand
CGATCTGCGTGAGGTAGCGGCCGTCGGTGGCGATGCGGTCGGTCCCGTCACGTCCGAGCAGCAGCGCCGCGTTGGAACCGGTGAAGCCCGACAGATACCTGATGTTGACGAGGTCGGTGACCAGGAACGCCTGGGCGTCTCCGGCGACGGCGCCGAAGGCTTCCCGGGCTGCGGCTCGGCGAACAGCGTGGATGTCGGCCATGGTTCCCACCGTAGCGGTGCGCAGTCTCCGCGAGATCGGGCAGTCCGGACTGCCGGGCCATCTCCCCATCGGACACCGTGTGCCCCATCGGCGTCTACCAACCCCAGCCCGGGTGGCACCACATGGGGTGGGACGGCGCACGCGATCGGGAGGACGACGTCCGATGGGGATCTGCATACAACGGTCCTGGAACGGTCTGCGTCGTCCTTGCCCCTCCGACGATCCGGCCTGCCGGCCTGCCGGTGATCCGGCCGGAGGCGGTCAGGCCGTACGGATCACGAAGATCGGGTAGCGGGATGCGACCGCGGCGATCGTCGCGTCGTCGCTGTCCACCGAGAGCCCGGGGAAGAACGCGCCGATCTCCCACCGCCATTTGCGCAGGTACTCGCGCAGGACCGGCACCTTTGCGGAGTCCGGCAGCTCGGCCGCGGTGAACCCCTCGGATCGCCGGCCCAGCCGCAGCTCCCCCTCGCCCGACACCCGCAGGTTGCGGACCCACTGCGTCACGCCGCGCGGTGCGACCAGGTATCGCTGCCCGTCGAGCGGCAGGGGGTTGACGGGGGTGGTGCGCCATTGCCCCGAGGTCCGGCCGCGAACGGCGAGTTGGCGGCTGCCCATCAGCGAGACACCGTGGCGGGCGAGCCAGCCCACGGTGTTGTTCATTGCGGTCTCGCTGCGACTCGGGGCTGCGTTGGTGGCGGTCATGGAAACTCCCTTCATAAATCGAGAGCGGTGCTCTCGTTATGAATCAATGATCCGCCTTGCCTGCGGCCTTGTCAAGAGCGGTGCTCTCGTTTCAGATCAGTGGCAGAATCGGGGGGTGAACGCCTCCATGACCGCCCGCGAGCGGGCGCGCGCAGAGCTGACCGAGGAGATCAAGGCGTGCGCTCGTCGCCAGCTGAGCGACGTGGGCGCGAGTGAGCTGTCGCTCCGAGCGGTGGCCCGCGACCTCGGGCTCGCGTCGTCGGCGATCTACCGCTACTTCCCCAGTCGGGACGACCTGTTGACGGCGCTCATCACCGACGCGTACAACGCGCTGGCGGATGCGCTGGAGGAGAGCGTCGCCGGGACGGATGGCGGGCGGGCACAGTGGCGCGCGTGCTGTGCTGCGATCCGGGGCTGGGCCCGCGCCAACCCGCACGAGTATGCGCTGATCTACGGCTCGCCGGTGCCCGGCTATGCAGCGCCGGAGGCGACGATCGTGGCGGCCACCCGCAGCGCGCGGGTGATCGCCGATATCGCCGCCGGGGCGGCCGGCGACGCGGACCGATCGGGCACGCTCAGCCCGACCCTGCAGGCGCAGGTCGAGCTGGTGGCGGACACGGTGGCACCAGGAGCCGACCCGGTGGTGCTGGCCCGCGGCCTCGTGGCGTGGACCCAGATCTTCGGCATGGTGAGCTTCGAACTGTTCGGCCAGTTCGCGAACACGCTCGAACCCGCCGACGAGTTCGTCGCCTACGCCGTGGAGCGGACGGCCGACCTGATCGGTCTGCCGCCTGGGTGAGCGGGCGGCTACAGCAGGACGGCTCCGTCGGGCGACTTGCCCTCAGCGGCGACCGCCGAATAGGCGGCGACCAGTAGCGACGGATCGGGCGCCTCGAGTCGGCCGGGCCTGGCGAGGCCGTCGAGCACCACGAAGCGCAGCATCCCGGCCCGGTTCTTCTTGTCCTTACCCATGCCCTCGAGCAGTTGGCCGAACGCGTCCGGGTCGTAGGTGGTGGGCAGGCCCACCGATTCGAGCACCCGACGGTGCCGGTCGGCGGTCTCGTCATCGAGCCGACCCGCGAGCCGTCCCAGCTCGGCCGCGTACACCAGCCCCACCGACACCGCAGCCCCATGGCGCCACCGGTATCGTTCCCGCCGTTCCACCGCATGACCCAGGGTGTGCCCGTAGTTGAGGATCTCCCGCAGCGACGACTCCTTGAGGTCGGCGGAGACCACCCGCGCCTTGACCTCGATCGAGCGGCGGACCAGCTCGGGCAGCACGCTACCGGTGGGGTCCAGCGCGGCCTCGGGGTCGGCCTCGATGAGATCCAGGATCACGGGGTCGGCGATGAATCCGGTCTTGATGATCTCGGCCATCCCGGCGACGATCTCGTTGCGCGGCACCGTCTCCAGCGTCACGAGATCGACGATCACGGCGCGCGGCTCGAAGAACGCGCCCACCAGGTTCTTGCCCGCATCGGTGTTGATGCCGGTCTTGCCGCCCACGGCGGCGTCGACCATCGCCAACAGCGTCGTGGGCACGTGTACGACGGGTACGCCGCGCATCCACGTGGCGGCGACGAATCCGGTGAGGTCGGTCGCGGCACCGCCGCCCAGGCTATAGATCACGTCCTGGCGGGAGAGTCCGATGCGCCCTAGCACCTCCCAGCAGAACCCGGCCACCGCGAGGTCCTTGCCCGCTTCGGCGTCCGGCAGCTCGATGCGGTGGGCATCGATCCCCTTGTCCGCAAGGCGCTTGCGCAGCACCTCCGCCGTGGCCTGCAGCGGCGGCTGGTAGAAGATCGCGGCCTTGGTCGCGGCGGGTCCACCAGCCGG
>CAJCHX010000864.1 GCA_903970215.1 Acidobacteriaceae bacterium | reverse complement strand
GGCGACGTCGCCCACTGGGTGCACCCGCTGCTCGACGCCGGGCCGATGCGGCTCGAGCACTGGGGCAACGCGCAAGCGCAGGCCCGCACGGCGGCCCGCGAGCTCACCCACGGCGACGCCGCGCCGTGCGCGCAGGTGCCCGCCTTCTGGTCGGACCAGTTCGGCATGAACATCAAGAGCGTGGGCCTCCCGCACATCGCGGACTCCGTGGTTGTCGCGCAGGGATCGCTCGCGCCGACCGCTCCGGGTCGGCGAGATCCCTTCGTCGCCGTCTACGGCCGCGCCGGGGTGACCGTCGGCGCCGTCGCCGTCAACTCCCCGCGTGTGCTCGACGGCTACGCGGCCCTCGTCGCCGAGCGCGCCGCGTTCCCGCCCGCGATCGGTGCCAACGACTCTCCTGCCGACGTCGCCGTCCTCCCCTTCCACCCGGCGCCCGTACGCCGCATCCCCCAGCCCGCGCGGGCGTGACGAAACGAGACCACTATGACCACCTCCCACACCCCGACCGCCGCCGCGACCTACGGCCGCATCGTCGACCCCGCCAACCGCCCCGACCCGTACCCCCTGTACGCGGCATTGACCGACGCGCCGATTCATCGACTCGGCGACCACGAGTGGCTCGTGAGCGGGTTCGCCGAGATCGGCGCGCTGCTGCGCGACCCCCGGATGTCCGTGCAGGACCCGGCCGTCGAGCCCGATCCGAACGGCCCGCTCGGCTCGGACGGCCGCCCGTTCCGCTCCGGCTTCCTCTCGCTCGATCCGCCGCATCACGACGCGCTGCGCGGGCAGGTGGCGCACGCATTCGCCGAGCGGATCGTGGGCCTGCGTCCGCGGATCGAAGAACTGGTCGACGGCCTGGTCGATCGGATCGCCGCCGACGGTGCCGGGCAGGTGGACGTGGTCGAGCAGCTCGCGTACCCACTGCCGGTGAGCGTGATCTGCGAGTTGCTCGACGTGCCCCGCTCGGAGGAGCCCGTGTTCCACTCGTTCGCCGAGCGGCTCACCCGCGGGCTCGATCCCGTAGACACACTCAGCGAGACCGAGATAGCCGAACTCGCGGTGACCCGGGGGCAGTGGCGCGCCTACCTGATGCCGATGATCGCCGAGCGCGTCGCGCACCCGGGGACCGACCTGATCTCGGCGCTGCTCACCGGAGGCCCGGAGGTGGGGCCGAGGAGCCAGGACACCGACCGGATGAACGGGATCGAGCTGGGTGTGACACTCGGGCTGCTGCTTATCGCCGGGCACGAGACCACGGTCAACCTGATCGCGAACGGCACCCTCGCGCTGCTCCGCTCTCCGGCCGCCCTGGCGGAGTTCCGTGCCCACCCCGAGACCGCACCCGAACTCGTCGAGGAGGTCCTGCGATACGACCCACCGGTGCAGATGACGCGGCGCTTCGCGACCGCGCCCGTCCGGGTCGCGGGACAGGAGGTGCCCTCAGGCGACCGGCTCGCGCTGCTGCTTGCGGCCGGTAACCGCGATCCGCGCCGGTTCGCCGAACCCGACCGGTTCGTGCCCGGCCGCCCGGACCCCGCACACCTCGCGTTCGGTGGTGGCCTGCACTACTGCCTCGGCGCTGCTCTGGCTCGGATGGAGGCACAGGTGATGCTCACCGCGATCGCCCGGCGATTCGTGGCCCCGCGCCTGGTGATGGACCCGCCCTACCGCACCAATATGATCTTGCGCGGGCCATCAGCCCTGCAGATGGCGTTCGACGGCGTCCTGCCGTAGCGGACCTCAGCACACCGACGACGACCGGCGAAGCAGGTCAGCCTGCCGCCCATGCCTCGATCATGCCTCGCGCGATGGAGATCGAATTCGGCAGCAGCAGAGGCGAATCCGCCGCCTCGTCACCCCAGTCCCCGGCGGCGAGACCGACCCTGACCTCGGCGCGGGTGAACCACCGCGCCTCCACGATCTCGCCGTCGTTGAATCGCAATGGCGCGGCCGGGTCGGCCCGGGCCTCGAAGCCGAGCATGAGCGAACGCGGGAACGGCCACGGCTGGCTCGCGACGTACGCGATGTCGGTGGCCTCGATCCCGACCTCCTCGCGCAGTTCGCGGGCGACGCACTGCTCGAGCGACTCCCCCGGCTCGACGAATCCGGCGAACAGCGAGAAGCGGCGCTCGGGCCACACGCCCTGCCGGCCGAGCAGGACCGCGTCGCCGCCGTCGTGCACCAACGTGATCATGGCGGCGTCGGTGCGCGGGAACTCCTCCGCCCCGGTGGCCGTGTTCACACG
>CAJCHX010000863.1 GCA_903970215.1 Acidobacteriaceae bacterium | reverse complement strand
CCACATCACGACCGATCGGTATGCCGCGCAGGCCGCGTCGCTCCCATAGCGGCCGCGCACGCTCCCCCGCCCCGAGAACCGCGATCGGGTGGGGGAACCGTCCGCGCCGCGCGATCCGCGCGAGCTCGTCCATCGCGGCAGGCCACGAGTCGGGCTGACCGACGGGGTCGCCGCCGGCCACCACCACACCGAGTCGGCGTGCATATCCGATCGCTGCGCGCCCGTCGGGCGAGAAGGCGTATTGCTTCTCCGGACGAAGGGCGAACGGCGCCAAGGGGTCCTGCTCGGTACCCCGCACCAGTTCTCGGACCCGATCCCTGTCCTCGACGTCCACGCTCCACCTCCGTTGACAAGCACCTGGCATCGCCTCCCGCCAGACCCCGCACTATCAGTAGAACATCGAATCACCGGCCATGATTCCCCGCCGGTAATAACGATTCGATTGCGATCGGACCCGAACAGACACGATTCGGCGAACAACCAGCCACGAACCAGACACGCGACCGGCACTCCGCAGACGACAGCGCCGCCGTCGCGGGATCCGCGACGACGGCGCTGTAAGGCTCGGGAAATCAGCCGAGGCGCTGCTTGAGCTCGTCCAACTCGTCCCGCAGGCCGGACGGCAGCTTGTCGCCGACGAACGCGAACCACTCCTCGATCGACGGGATCTCGCCGCGCCACTCGTCGACGTTCACCGCCAGCGCCTCGGCGACGTCCTCGGGCGGGGTCTCGAGGCCACTGAGGTCGAGCGCCTCGGGGGTGGCGACGGTGCCGACGGGCGTCTCGACGCCCTCCCCCGTGCCCTCGACGCGCTCCACGATCCACTTGAGCACGCGGCTGTTCTCGCCGAATCCGGGCCACAGGAAGCGCTTGTCGGCGCCTCGCCGGAACCAGTTGACGTAGAACACCTTCGGCAGCTTCGACTCGTCGGCATGCTTGCCCAGCTCGAGCCAGTGCTGGAAGTAGTCGCCCACGTTGTAACCCAGGAACGGCAGCATCGCCATCGGGTCGCGACGGACGGTGCCCACCTTGCCTTCGGCGGCGGCTGTCTGCTCGGAGCCGACGGTGGCGCCCATGAACACGCCGTGCTTCCAGTCGCGAGCCTGCGTCACCAGCGGCACGGTGGTCTTCCGGCGGCCGCCGAACAGGATCGCCGAGATCGGTACGCCCTGCGGGTCGTCCCACTCAGGCGCGATCGACGGGCACTGTGCCATGGGCACCGTGTACCGGGAGTTCGGGTGAGCGGCGACAGTGAAGACACCGTCGTCACCCTCGGCACTCGACGACTCCCAGTCGTTGCCGCGCCAGTCGGTGAGGTGCTGCGGCGCCGCCGACATCCCCTCCCACCACACGTCACCGTCGTCGGTCTTCGCGACGTTGGTGAAGATGGTGTTGCCGGCCTGGATCGTCTTCATGGCGTTCGGGTTCGACGCCATCGACGTGCCCGGTGCGACACCGAAGAACCCGAATTCCGGGTTGACCGCGTACAGGCGGCCGTCCTTCCCGAAGCGCATCCACGCGATGTCGTCGCCGACGGTCTCCGCGCGCCAGCCCTCGATGGTGGGCTGGATCATCGCCAGGTTGGTCTTGCCGCAGGCCGAAGGGAACGCGGCCGCGATGTAGTAGACCTTGTCCTCGGGACTGATCAGCTTGAGGATCAGCATGTGCTCGGCGAGCCAGCCCTCGTCGTGGGCCATCGCCGACGCGATCCGCAGCGCGTAGCACTTCTTACCCAGCAGAGCGTTGCCGCCGTACCCGCTGCCGTACGACCAGATCTCGCGACTCTCGGGGAAGTGGGTGATGTACTTGGTGGTGCTGCACGGCCAGGCCACGTCGGTATCGCCCGGCTCGAGCGGGGCGCCCACCGAGTGGAGTCCCTTGACGAAGAAGCCGTCGTCGCCGAGCTTCTCCAACACCGGGGTACCCATGCGGGTCATGATCTTCATCGAGAGCACCACGTACGGGCTGTCGCTGATCTCGACACCCAGTTTGGGGTCCTCCGCGCCGAGCGGGCCCATACAGAACGGGATCACGTACATCGTCCGGCCCCGCATCGAGCCGCGGTACAGCTCCGTCATCGTCGCCCGGATCTCCGCCGGCCGCACCCAGTTGTTGGTGGGGCCCGCGTCCTCCTTCTTCTCGGAGCAGATGTAGGTGCGGGACTCGACGCGCGCCACGTCGGCCGGATCGGACAGCGCGAGGAACGAGTTGGGCTTCTTCTTGGGGTTGAGCCGGATGAACGTCCCGCTCTCGACCATCTCGGTGCTGAGTCGGTCCCACTCCTCGTCCGAGCCGTCCGCGAACACGACCTGATCGGGCTGCGTCAGCTCAGCCACCTCCCGAACCCACTCCAGGAGCTTCGCGTGTTTGGTGGGAACCGAATCCCCATCCAATCCGGGGATGGTTGCTGAGGTCATACTTCTCTCCCTGACCGCCGACCCGACGACCGCAGAACACCGGCGGAACGCGGCATGCCCCCGCGCTCGCCCGGGTTCCACGATGAGCCCGGTTGCGTGATTGTTGTTCCGATCTCGGTGGATCCAGTGTCACACATCGGCCCACGTCGGGGCACTCAGGGTGGCCGATCACACGTTACCGGGGTGTAGTCAGAGGTCACCCCGATCGAGCAGGGTCCAGCCGCGGTCGCCTCGATACGTCCAGGTTTCGAACGTGCCGTCGGAATGGATGCGGTGGTACAGATCCGCAACACCGTCGGAGTCCAGATCGCTGAACACAGCGAGCCCGTCGCCGCCGTGCACGGTGGCCGTATCCGCACGTCCGTCACCGTCGGCGTCCACCGCACCGTCGAACCACGCCTGCGCGCCCACATCGATCCACCCATCCGCCGCGTCCACCCACAATCCGTCCGCTGCGGGCTCGGCCGCAGGCTCCGCCGCGCCGAACAACTCGGGCTCGAACGGGTCGCCTCCGCCCAAGGAATACGGGTCGAACGCGCCGAATCCGTCGCTCACATCAATTGGACGCGCCAGCGGGCCCGACGGTTCCCACTCGCCGGTCGATCTCCCGCGCGAGCACCATCCCCGCGCTGGACTCGGCCGCGACCAGCGCGGCCGCCAGCTCGTGCTCCACGCGCTGCCGGCACGCCGTCGCCGCATCGATCGCCCACGTCCGCGCCCGGCTCCGCATCGCGGTCCGCCGGCGGATCCGCATCAGCCAGAGCGCCATCACCAGGCCGATCACCAGGCTCATCGGCAGTGCCGCCACCCGCATGGACCCCACCAGGTCCAGCGGCACCGTCAGCGCGCGCCCCAGCCCGAGCCCGGCCGAGGCTCCCACGACCAGCACCGCCACATCCTCTGCGCGCCGGGGCGGGGTGGGCGGCGG
>CAJCHX010000862.1 GCA_903970215.1 Acidobacteriaceae bacterium | reverse complement strand
CACGTCGAGATCGCCCGTCATCCCCGCCGAGAACACCGTGGCGCTGCGGTGCTGCGCGCGCACCTCGGACCACAGCAGGGCGAGGCGTTCGAACGCCTCGGCCGGATCCGCGCCGAGCGGCGGCACGCCCATCACCCCGCGCAGCGTCAGCCCGGGCGCCCCGGCCACGCGATCACACAGCCCGGGCAGGTCGGCCGCCGTCACTCCCCCGCGCGCCGGGTCTCCGTCGAGGCTGATCTGCACCAGGACCGGCAGCGGCCCGGTGCGGGCGCCGTCGTCGCACGCCGCCACGGCGGCGGCGTCGAGTGCGTTCGCGAGACGCTCACTGTCGAGTGAGTGCACGAGCGCGGCCCAGCGCGCCACCGACCGCGCCTTGTTGCGCTGGATATGACCCAGCATGTGCCAGCGCACAGGAGATCCGTCGGCCGCGAAGGCAGCGGCCTTCCGCGCCGCCTCCTGCTCGCGGTTCTCGCCGAAATCGGTACAACCCAGCTCCGCGAGCAGGGCGACGTCCGAGAGCGGGAAGAACTTGGTGACCGGAAGCAACGTGACGTCCGACGGGGACCGACCCGCCGCCGCGCACGCCGCATCGATTCGCGCCCTGGTCGCGGCGAGACCCGCGGCGAGTTCGGCGCGGCGGTCGGCGACGTCGGTCACGCCGGCACCTGCTGGTGCGCGTCGATCCAGATCACCGACGCGATGCGTCCCGTGGGCGCGGCGCGCCGGTGCGAGAACAGGGTGGGATCGCTGATCGTGCAGCGCGGATCCTGGGCGACACCCGCGCAGCCGGCCTCGAGGAGTTGCCGACGGATGCCGGCCCGCAGGTCCAGACCGTGCGTCCCCTTGTCGGTGCGGCATCTACTGCCCGGCAGGTGCTTCTCGACGTCGGCGGCCATGTGGGCGGGCACCTCGTACTTCGCGCCGCTGGCCGCCGGGCCGAGGAAGGCGCCGATCCGCCCCGGATCCGCGCCGAGCGCGACCATAGCGTCGAGGGTGCGCGGGACGATCCCGATCCGGGCACCGACGCGGCCCGCGTGCACCGCCGCGATCACGCCCGCCTCGTCGTCCGAGAGCAGCACCGGCACGCAGTCGGCCGTGAGGACCGCGAGCGCCAGGCCCGGCGTAGCCGTGACCAGCGCGTCCGTCGCCTCGACGTTCCCGCTCTGCGGACCGGCGACGACGGTGACGGTGCGGCTGTGGATCTGCTCCATCCAGACCATGTGACCGGCCTCCACGCCGATCACGGACTCCAGCCGGGCACGGTTGGCCGCCACGGCGCCCGGGGCGTCGCCCACGTGGTCGCCGAGATTGAACGAGTCGTACGGCGCCTCAGACACCCCACCGGCTCGGGACGTGACCACCCTCCTGACACGAAATAGGTTGTTGGGCACGGCATTTGGGGTGGATACGTCGGAGGCGGGCACGACGCCAGTATACGGGTGGCATCGTGCCCGCCTCGGCGGTGCAGCGATCGCAGTACAGCGGTCAGCGGCGCATCGGTCAGCGGCGCATGAAGTCCGGCACGTCGACATCGTCGTCGTCGTACCGCGGCCGCGGGCGCGGCTGGTTGGCGAACGGGTCGCCCTGGCGCGGCGGAGCCGAGAAGACGTTGCCGCGGGCCCGCGGGTCGGCGGCGAACTGCTGTGGTTCGCTGGCGGCGTGTTGCCCGGCCTGGTTGGCGGCTGCAGCGCGTGCCGCCGCCCGCTCGGCGCGCTTGGGCGCCGTGCCATCGAACCCGGCGGCGATCACGGTGATCCGCACCTCGTCGCCGAGGTTGTCGTCGATCACCGTGCCGAAGATGATGTTCGCGTCCTCGTGAGCCGCGTCGGCGACCAGCGAGGCGGCCTCGTTGATCTCGAACAGGCCGAGGTCGCTGCCGCCGGCGACCGACATCAGGACGCCGTGCGCGCCCTCCATCGACGTCTCGAGCAGCGGAGAGTTGATCGCCGCCTCGGCCGCTTTGAGCGCCCGGCCTTCGCCGCGCGCCGAGCCGATGCCCATCAGCGCACTGCCCGCGCCGGCCATCACACCCTTGACGTCGGCGAAGTCGACGTTGATCAGGCCCGGCGTGGTGATCAGGTCGGTGATGCCCTGCACGCCGTTGAGCAGCACGTCGTCGGCGCTCTTGAACGCGTCCATGAGCTGCACGTTGGCGTCGCCGAGCTGGAGCAGCCGATCGTTGGGGATCACGATGAGCGTGTCGCAGGACTCGCGCAGGGCGTTGATCCCCTCCTCGGCCTGGCGGCCGCGGCGCTTGCCCTCGAAGCTGAACGGCCGGGTGACCACACCGACGGTGAGCGCGCCCAGCTTCCGTGCGATGGTCGCGACCACGGGGGCGCCACCCGTACCGGTGCCGCCTCCTTCGCCCGCTGTCACGAACACCATGTCGGCGCCCTTGAGCAGTTCCTCGATCTCGTCCTTGGCGTCCTCGGCCGCCTTGCGTCCGACTTCGGGATCGGCGCCGGCGCCGAGCCCGCGGGTGGAGTCGCGGCCCACGTCCAGTTTGACGTCGGCATCGCTCATGATCAGGGCCTGGGCATCGGTGTTGATGGCGATGAACTCGACACCTTTGAGGCCCTGCTCGATCATCCGGTTCACGGCGTTCACGCCGCCACCGCCGATGCCGACGACCTTGATTACGGCGAGGTAGTTGTGCGGGGGCGTCATAGCGCTGTCGCCTTCCTTGCTGTGCTTCGTGTGCTGTGCTTGCGTGCTGTGCGTCTTGGAGGCCAAACCCTAAACCTCAACCACAGGCTTAGAATTATGTCAAGTAAGTGCCTGCGGACCAAGGTAGAGGGCGCCGCGGTCGACACCTACTAGGCGCGCCGCGTGTCGGCGAAATCTCCGCTGGATTCCCGAGACCCGGCAACATCCGGTACCGCCCGACGTGACCTCGCCTGGACCGGTGGTCACCTGGCCGTCGGGACCTCGGGGTTGACGACCGTGAACTCGTGCCCCGGTCGAGTGAGGATCATGCGCAGCGCGACCGCCTTGGCTCCCGGCTGGCTGTCGTCGCCCCACAGCACCACCCGCTCGTCGCGCAACACGATCCGCACCGCGACCGGCGACTGCGCGCCGATCTCCGCCACCTGCCCGCGCAGGTCCTCGGGCAGCGACATCAGGACCGACATGGCCGCCTGCGTGTCGGCGTCCGTCGCAGCGGGGCTGGCGACCGTCAGCTTGGGGGTGAACGGTGGCGCGTGCGGCACCTGGAGGAACGGCGTGCCCTTGGTGTCGACCAACACCGGCGCCCCGCGGAGCGTCGCGTAGGCGACCGGATTGCGCTCCACGACGTGGACGACCACCGTCGACGGGTACTGGACCGTGACGGTCGCGCTGTCGATCCACGGGCTCACCGCGGTCACCCGCACCCCCGCCTCGTCCCGCTGCGCCTGCTGCAGCTGGAGCAACGGCCGCCCCTTCAGGTACGCCACCGCGGCGGCGATCCGATCCTGCGGCGCATTGGTCGTACCCGTCACAGCCACCGAACGCACCGAGAGCAGAGGGGTGAAATACACCACAGCGACAAGCCCCGCCAGGACCGCGATCACCCCGAAGGTCAGCAACAGCGGCAACAACCCCCGGATCCGCCGACGTCCGTCGTGACCACTCCCCGCTGCGCTCAACGGCCCGCCTCGGCGAGTGCGGCGAGGATCGCCGGACCCTGCAGTGTCACGTCCCCGGCTCCCATGGTGATCACGATGTCGCCGGCACGGACCAGGTCGGCGACGATGGCCGGCACCCGCGAGAGGTTCGGCTCGTAGTGCACCTCGCAGGTCACGTGGTCGGCGATCAGCCGCCCCGTCACACCCGGCACCGGCTGCTCCCGGGCGCCGTACACGTCGAGTACCACCACCACATCGGCCAGCGACAGCGCCACACCGAACTCGGTCGCGAACTGCGCGGTGCGCGAATACAGGTGGGGTTGGAAGACGACGATCACCCGCGCGGGCCCGCCCTGCTTCTCCGCCATCTCGCGGGATGCGGTGAGCACGGCCCGGACCTCGGTGGGGTGGTGCGCGTAATCGTCGAACAGCCGGACACCGCCCTTGCTGCCCCGCAGCTGGAACCGCCGGTGAACGCCACCGAAGCTCTCGATCCCCTCGATCACTCTGGGCGTGGGATAGCCCAGACACACCGACGCGATGGTTGCGCCGATCGCGTTGAGCGCCATGTGCTTTCCGGGAACCGACAGGATCAGCGCCCGCTCGGACACCGTGCGGTGCTCGTCCGAGAACCGCACCTTGAGCAGCCCGCCCTCGGCCCGCGGCTTGTAGTCGATCATCGTGGCGATCATCGTGACGTCCGGCGCGAGGTCCGCATGCCGGCCCTCGCCGTAACCGAACACCGCGATGCCACGCGACCGCAGCTCGGCATGCTTGCGCTGGGCGAGCCGGGCCGCACCCTCGTCGTCGAGGCACAGCACCGCGGCCCCGCCGGGGCGGATCAGATCCAGGAAGTCGTCGAAGACCGCGACGTACCGCTCCTCCGACCCGAAGAAGTCCAGATGGTCGGCATCGACGTTGGTCACCACCACCACGTCCGGTGAGTACTGCAACAGCGACCCGTCGGACTCGTCGGCCTCGGCCACGAACACGTCGCCGCTGCCGTGGTAGGCGTTGGTGCCCGACTCGTTGAGCTCGCCGCCCACAGCGAACGACGGGTTGGCGCCGCAGTGCTGCAGCCCGACCACCGCCATCGACGTGGTGGACGTCTTGCCGTGCGTCCCGGACACGAGCAGGGTCCGATAGCCGGCCATCAGGTCGGCCAGCACCTCCGGCCGCAGGATGATCGGGATGCCGCGACGACGCGCCTCGACGAGTTCGGGGTTGTCCTTGGGGATCGCCGCGTGGGTGGTGACCACCACGGTGGGGCCACCGGCCAACAGGTCCAACGCCTCCGGGCTGTGCCCGATCGCGACCTGGGCGCCGCGCGCCCGCAGAGCCAGCACACCGCGGCTCTCCTTGGCGTCGGATCCGGACACCTGGCCGCCGCGGGCCAGCAGGATGCGGGCCACACCCGACATCCCGGCACCACCGATACCCACCATGTGCACCCGCCGCAACCGCTCGGGCAACAAGCCTTGCTCCCGGTCCGACTCCGTCACAGCTTCCGTCCCGTCCGATCCGCACAGTTCAACGCCGCGGCCGCCACGGCGCGGGCGGCGTCACGATGGCCACTTCCGGCGGCCGCCTCGCCCATCCGGGTCAACCGCGGGCCGTCCAGCGCCAGCGGGACGACGGTGTCGCGCACGAAGGTGGGCGTGAAGTCACCGTCGGCCACCATGATGCCACCTCCGGCATCGACGACCGGGGCGGCGTTGAGGGCCTGCTCGCCGTTCCCGTGCGCCAGCGGGACGTACACGGCGGGCAACCCGACGGAACTGACCTCGGCCACCGTCATCGCGCCCGACCGGCACACGGCCAGATCGGCCGCGGCGTAGGCGAGATCCATGCGGGTCAGGTACGGCACGGCCACATAACCGGGTAGCGCCGACGCATCGGCGTCGACCGTGTTCTTGGGGCCGTACGCGTGCAGGACGCCGATCCCGGCGCGCGCGAGATCGACCGCCGCGCCGACCACGCCGTCGTTCAGCCGGACCGCTCCCTGACTGCCACCGAACACCAGCACCACCGGGCCGTCGGCGGGAAGGCCGAAGTGTGCGCGCGCCTCGGCGCGCAGACCCGTGCGGTCGAGCCCCGAGATGCTCCCCCGCACGGGGATACCGACCACGGTCCCGTCGATCCCCGAGTCGGGCACAGCGGCGAACACCATCGTCGCGAGCCGGGCTCCGACGCGGTTGGCCACCCCGGCCCGAGCGTTCGCCTCGTGGATGACGACGGGGATGCCCAGGCTCCGGGCCGCGAGGTACGCGGGAAGCGCGACGTACCCACCGAAGCCCACCACCACGTCGGCATCGACGTCCCGCAGGATCGCGCGGGTCGCGCGTACCGCACCGAGCACCCGCGCGGGCAACCGCAACAGGTCGGCGCTGGGCTTGCGCGGCAACGGGACCGGCGGGATCAGTGCGAGGGGGTAGCCGCGCTCGGGGACCAGCCGACCCTCGAGGCCTTTGCTGGTCCCCAACGCGGTGATCCGCGCGTCCGGCGCCAGGGCACGCACGGCGTCGGCGACGGCCAAGGCGGGCTCGATGTGGCCTGCCGTGCCGCCGCCGGCGACGACGATGGATGCGGGTCGAGTGGACGCGCTCAGGGATTCCTCCTCCGGTCCGGGTCGCGGCGGATGCGCACGGCGTTCGCCGAGTCGCCCACGCCGCCACGCCGCCACGGCTGCGCCGCGGACACGGGCCGGCCGCGGCCGCGGCTCGGGTCACCGTAGCTCGGGTCGCCGTACGGCAGCCGATCGTAAGGGGAGGGTGCTCCATCGTCCACGCCGACGCCGTAGCGCCGCCCGCGGGGGGGATATGCATCCGGCGCCCAGCCGCCCCAGCGGTCGTCGTACCGCGGGCCGGACGGGTGCCCGCCCCGGCTTCCGGGACGCGGCTGCCCTGGGCCGGCCGGACGGCCGGGGCGAGCGCCGGCCTCCCGATACGCTGCGCTCGCCCACGTCGATCCGCGGCCCGCACCGCTCGGCGCGTAACGGGGCACCGACGCGGACCGGTGGGGCGCCACGTAGGCCTTGGGCTTGGGCAGCCGCATCCAGCGCCCGAACCGGCTGTCCCGGCCGGTGCTGAGAGCGGCGATCGCCTCGGGTTCATGTCTGGCGGCGCTGGCCAGTAGGCCGAACATGAACAACACCAGGATGATCGAGTTGCCGCCTGCGGACAATAGCGGCAGCTGGATACCGGTCACCGGCAGCAGGCCGACGACGTAGCCCATGTTGATGATCGCCTGCGTGGCGATCAGGGTGGTGATGGTGGCCGCTACCAACCGCAGGAACGGATCCTGGTTACGCCGGGCGATCCGCAGGCCCACCCAGGTGAGGAGCGCGAACATGATGATCACCAGCGCCGCGCCGACGTACCCCAGTTCCTCGCCGATGATCGCGAAGATGAAGTCGTTGTGCGCGTTGGGCAGGTAGCTCCACTTGGCCTTGGAACCGCCGAGTCCCACGCCGAAGAAGCCACCGTCGGCGAGGGAGTACTTGGCCTGCGTCGGCTGGTAGTCGGCGCCCAGCGTGTCATTGGCGCCACCCGTCCAGGCACCGACGAACGAGCGGACACGCGCCGACCTGTAGCCCTCGGTGAACGCGAGGATCACGGCGGCGGACAAGGCCGCGAGGAGCAACGCGAGGAAGATCCGCACCGACAGGCCCGCGTAGTACAGCAGGGTGCCCACCAGGATCGCGACGATGATGGCCGTCGACAGGTTGGGTTCGAGCGCGATCAGGCCGGCCACGAGGAGGGCCACCGGGACCAGCGGCAGCACGAGGTGCTTCATGGACGCATTCGCGCCGCGGTCGGCGAGCAGATGCGCGCCCCACAGGATGAGCGCCACCTTGACGATCTCGGACGGCTGCAGCGTGATCGGACCGATGCCGATCCACCGCTGGCCACCGCCGCCCGCGGTGCCGATCCCCGGGACGAGCACGGCCACCAGAAGTCCGAGCGCGACCACCACCGACGCCAGCGACACCCGGCGCAGCAACCTGACCGGCAGATGCAGCGCCACCATGAAGGCCACTACGCCGATCAGCGCGTAGACGAGCTGAGAGAGGAACAACCCGTAGGGCGTGCCGTAGGTGGTGTAGTCCTCGACCGACGAGGCCGAGAGCACCATCACGATGCCCATCACCGTCAGGACGAAGGTGAGGCCCACCACCAGGTGGAACGATGCGAGGGGGCGGTCCAGCGCGAGCAGCAGGTTGGACACCGCGGTCCGGACCGACGACGCGCCGTCGCGCACCAGGTCGCCCGCGCCGCGCCGCGGCTCGTAGGCCGGGTAGGCGGACATCTCGTCCGCGAAATCGACGTCGGCGTCGGCGTCGTCGGCATAGGCATCGGCGCCGTCCGCGGTGGGGTCGTCGTCGAACTCGTCGAACTCCGCATCGGGTTGCGCGTCGAACTCGACGCTCTCGGGCGCCTCGACATCGTCGGCCGCGAACTCGCCGGCGTTCTGGCCGGCGCTCTGGCCGGCTCGGTAGTCGCCGCCCCGGTACCTGCGGCTCATCGACCCGCCTCCGCGAGTGCGCAGGCGGCGGTGGCGAAGGCGGCGCCGCGGTGCCCATAGCCTCCGAACATGTCGAGCGACGCCGCGGCGGGGGCGAGCAGCACGACGGGCGCGCCGCCGTCCGGCCGTTCCGCCAGGTCAGCGGCCACCCGCACGGCAGCGGCCATCACCGCGTCCGGATCCGGTGTGTCGACATCACTCGTAACAATGGTCCGGTACGCATCATCAGTCACTCGTGGCACTGCACTATCGTCGCCCGAAGTCACGCGAACCACCGGCACATCGGGCGCGTGTCGCGCCATTGCCGCGGCGATCCGGCCGGCGTCCACGCCGAGCAGCACCACACCGGCCAACCGCGGCGCGACCTCCGCGACGAGCGGTGCGACATCCGCGCCTTTGAGCTGCCCGCCGGCGATCCACACGACCCGCTCGTGGGCCAGCAGCGACGCGCGGGCGGCGTGCGGGTTGGTGGCCTTCGAGTCGTCGATGTAGGTGACGCCGTGCACCGTCGCCACGACCTCCGCGCGATGCGCTGCGACCCGGAAGTCGGCGAGCGCCGCACCGGCGGTCTCGGGCGGGACGTCCACCGCCGCGGCCAGCGCCGCGGCGGCCAGCGCGTCGGCCACGCCCGCCGGACTGGCCGGAACCACGTCGGCCGCCGGCAGGATCGGGCGCCCCGCACCGTCGACCAGCAGGCCGGCGCGCACACCGAACGCACCAGGCGGCGGCTCGCCGGTGGTGAAGCCGATGGTGACTCCCCCGCCGGTCGCAGACAGGGTGGACGCCACCTCGTCGTCGAGGCCGACCACCGCGATATCGCCCCGCAACGCCCGCGCCTTGTCGGCGGTGTACGCGGCCATCGAACCGTGCCAGTCCAGGTGGTCCTCGGCGACGTTGAGCACGACGCCCGCGCGGGGCCGCACCGTCGGCGCCCAGTGCAACTGGAACGACGACAGCTCGATCGCGAGCACACGGATGTCGGCCGGGTCGCGGACGGCGTCGATCACGGTGCGGCCGATATTGCCGCACGCCGCGGCGGAGAGCCCGGCCCGCAGCAGGATCTGCTCGAGCATGGACGTGGTGGTGGTCTTGCCGTTGGTACCGGTCACGACGAGCCAGGTACGCGGCTCGCCGAACAAACCGGCACGGTCGGCCTGCCACGCGAACTCGACGTCGCCGAGCACCGGCACGCCCGCGTCGCGCGCGGCGACCAACACCGGCGCCGAGGGGCGGAAGCCGGGAGCGCACACCACGGCGGCGAAGCCGCGCAGCGACTCCGCGTCGAGGGGCACGCCGTCGAGATCGACGACCTCGGCCTCGGGGACACCGGCGGCGACCGCAGCCCGCGCTTCGGGCTTCGCGTCCGCGATGGTGGGCCGGGCACCCAGCGCGAGCACCGCGCGGGCCACTGCGAGCCCGGTGACTCCGGCACCCGCTACCAGGACGTGGGCATCGGGCTCGAGATAGGGCTGCACCGTCAGCCCGCGTTGGCCGAGGAGAGGAACTCGATGTAGAACAGGCCCAGTCCCAGCGCGCACGCGATGGCGGTGAGCAACCAGAACCTGATGATGACGGTGGTCTCAGCCCACCCCGCGAGTTCGAAATGATGGTGGAACGGCGCCATCCGGAACACGCGCCGGCCGGTGGTACGGAACACCGCGATCTGGGTGACCACCGAGACCATCTCGGCCACGAACAGGGCGCCGATCACGATCGCGAGCAGTTCCGTGCGGGTGGTGATGGACAGTCCCGCCAACAGGCCGCCCAGCATGAGTGAGCCGGTGTCGCCCATGAAGATCTTGGCGGGGGCGGCGTTCCACCACAGGAAGCCCAGGCAGGCACCCCCCGCTGCGACGGCGACGAGGGCGAGGTCGAGCGGGTCCCGGACGTCGTAGCACCCCGGTGCCGCGCCCTTGGGGCCGCCGACGCAGGCGTTGCGGTACTGCCAGAAGGTCATCAGCACGTAGGAGCCGAGCACCATCGCCATCGACCCGGCCGCAAGGCCGTCCAGACCGTCGGTGAAGTTGACGGCGTTGGACCATGCGGCCACGACGAACCAGCAGAACAGCACGAACACCACCGACACCATGGAGATCGCGTTGATATCGCGGGTGTACGAGAGATGGGGGCTGGCGGGTCCGGTGCCGACGCCGTTGCGGAACTGCAACACCAGGATCCCGAACAGCACCGCGGCGACGGCCTGCCCCACCGATTTGGCCGTCTTGTTGAGGCCCAGGTTGCGTTGCTTGCGGATCTTGATGAAGTCGTCGAGGAAGCCGACGAACGATAGGGCCGTCGCCAGGCCCAGCACCAGCAGCCCGGACGCCGACGGGCCGGGGCCCGAACCGATGCCGACGAGGTGGGCGCCGAGATACCCACACCACAACGCGACGACGATCGCCACACCGCCCATCGACGGCGTGCCCCGCTTGGTCTGATGGCTCTCCGGTCCCTCGACGCGGATCTCCTGCCCGAAACCCTGGCGGGAGAAGATCTTGATGAGCACCGGGGTGAGCAGGATCGCCACGGCCAGGGAGATCCCGCCCGCGAACAGGATTTGCTTCACCGTGTGTTCTCCTCCGTCCGACCGGCGGTCTCGGATTCCGCAGTCTCAGATTTCGCGGTCTCAGATTTCAGTAAGGCCTCGGCCACGGTCCACATCTTCTCGGACTTCGACGCCTTCACCAAAACCAGATCGCCCGGCGCGACGTCGCGTGTGAGCAGGGCCACGGCCTCGTCGCGGGTGTCCACCTGCACCGCCTCCGAGCCCCACGAGCCCTCCATCACCGCGCCCTGCCACATCGCGCGCACGGGTCGCGAGGTGCCGACACAGATCAGCTGCGAGATGTCCAACCGCACCGCGAACCGGCCCACTCGGTCGTGTTCGACGATCGATTCGTCACCCAACTCGCCCATCTCGCCGAGCACGGCCCACGTGCGCCGCTTCCCGCCGGGGCCGTGCTGGGCCATCTGCGCCAGCGAGCGCAGCGCAGCGCGGACCGCGTCGGGGTTCGCGTTGTACGAGTCGTTGACCACCGTGACGCCGCTCGTCGTGGTGGTCACGTCCATCCGCCGCGGCGACGCGGCATGGGCGGCCGACAGGCTCGCGGCCGCCTCGGCGACGCGCGCGCCGACCTCGACGGCGACGGCGGCGGCCGCCAGCGCGTTCGCGACCTGGTGCTCGCCGTGTACCAGCAGGGACACCGGCGCAGACTCGTCGACGGCTCCGCTCGCCGTGCGCGCGTGCAGGGTGAAGGACGCCCTGGCCTGCGCATCGACCACCACGTCGGTCGCCCGCACGTCCGATGCGCTGCCAAAGCCGTACCGCACCACCCGAGCTGCGGTGCGCGCGGCCATGGCCGCGACGGCATCGTCGTCGGCGTTGAGGATCGCCACGCCGCCCTCGTCGGCGGCGGGCAGCGCCTCCACCAACTCGCCCTTCGCCTGGGCGATGGCGGCGCGGGAGCCGAACTCCCCCAGGTGCGCCGTGCCCACGTTGAGCACGACCCCGATGCGCGGCGGGGCGACCCGCGCGAGCGCCGCGATGTGCCCGGGTCCGCGCGCCGACATCTCGAGCACCAAGAAGCGGGTCGACTCGGTGGCCCGCAGCGCCGTCCACGGATGACCGATCTCGTTGTTGAACGAGCCGGGTGGCGCCACGGTCTCGCCCAACGGGCGCAGGACTGCGGCGATGAGGTCCTTCGTGGAGGTCTTGCCGGCCGATCCCGTGACCCCGATCACGGTCAGTCCGCCACCGGGTCGGTTCGGGTCGGCGAGCACCCGAGTGCAGTGTGCGGCCAGCGCGGCGAGCGCGGCGAGAACGGCGGCGCCGGCGCCGTCCGCGTCGTGTTCGAGCGCCATCACCCGGTTGTCGGTGTCGCCCGTCACCGGGACCACGATCGCCGGCACGCCCACCGGCCGGGCCGCGAGCACTGCGAGAGCCCCCTGCTCGACGGCTCCGGCGGCGAAGTCGTGGCCGTCGACGCGCGCCCCGGGCAGCGCGAGGAACAGCCCGCCCGGGCCGATCCGGCGGGAGTCGAATTCGACGGTGCCGGTGACCTGCGCGGTCTCGTCCGGCACGTCGTGCAGCTCGCCGCCGACGACGTCCGCGATCTCGCGCAGCGTGAGCGGGATCATTCGAGCCCCCCCTGCAGCCGGGCGTCGAGGGCGCGGGCCAGTTCGTCCCGGTCGTCGAACGGGTGCTTCACTCCGTGGATCTCCTGCCCGGGCTCATGCCCCTTGCCGGCCACCAGGACCACGTCGCCGGGCCGTGCCCACGCGACCGCGGCGTCGATCGCGGCACGGCGATCGCCCACCTCGCGGACCTCGCCACCGGCACGACCTTTCCCGGCCTCGAGTACGGCACGTGCGCCGCCGAGCACCGCAGCCCGGATCTCAGCCGGATCCTCGGTGCGCGGGTTGTCGTCGGTGACCACGACGAGTTCGGCGCCGCGCGCAGCCGCCTCGCCCATCAGCGGCCGCTTACCGCGGTCGCGGTCGCCGCCGGCACCCACCACCACGGCGATCCGACCGTCGGTCTGCGCACGCAGCGTCGCGATCACGGCTTCGACGGCCGCGGGCTTGTGCGCGTAGTCGACCACGGCGAGGAAGTCCTGGCCGCGGTCGATCCGCTGAACCCGGCCAGGCACCGCCACCGTCGACACCCCGGCGGCCGCAGCGCGCAGATCCACGCCGGCGACTCGCGCGATCACGAGCGCGAGCGCCGCGTTGGCCACGTTGTAACGGCCGGGCAGCGACAGCGACACCGGGGCGGATTCGCCGCCAGGCCCGGACAGCACGAACTCCTGCGAGCCGTCGGGCGCCGTCCGCACGACCCCGGTGTGCCAGTCGGCCGAACGGTCACCGGTCGCGACCGTCACCAACGGCAGGCCCGCGTCGCGGCGGCGTTGCGCCATCCGCTCCCCCCACTCGTCGTCGACACACACGACGGCCACCTCGCAGACCGGGGAGCGTGCGGCGTCCGGCCCGTCTGCGGGGGGACTGGGGACGAACAGCTTCGACTTGGCGTCGAAGTAGGCCTCCATGGTCGGGTGGTAGTCCAGGTGGTCCTGGCTCAGATTGGTGAACGCGCCCACGGCGAACCTGGCGCCGCCCACCCGGTTCTGCTCGAGCGCGTGCGAGCTGACCTCCATCACGGCGACGTCGACGCCGCGCTCCACCATCAGCGCGAGCAGGCCCTGTAGCGCCGTGCCCTCGGGCGTGGTGAGCGACGTGGCGACGGCCTCCCCCGCGATGCGGGTGCCCACGGTGCCGATCAGACCCGTCGTATGGCCGGCCGCACCGAACGCGGCCTCGGTGAGGTAGCTGGTCGTCGTCTTTCCCGACGTTCCCGTGATGCCCACCAGCGTCAACGCGTGCGACGGCGCGCCGTACACGACCGCGGCCACCTCCCCGAGCACGTGGCGTGGGTCCGAATGCACCACTACCGGCACCGTGACTCCGGCCTCCACCAGCGCAGCGGCACCATCGGGATCGGTGAGCACGGCCGCAGCACCGGCGGCCACAGCGTCGAGACCGAATCTGGCACCGTGCGTGACGGCGCCGGGCACCGCCCCGAACAGGTCGCCGGGGCGCACGGACTGGGCGCGGACGGTGGCGCCGGTCACCTCGACCAGCCGGGCCGCGTCGAGCACCCGCAGGCCGGGCACCGCCGCGGCGAGC
>CAJCHX010000861.1 GCA_903970215.1 Acidobacteriaceae bacterium | reverse complement strand
CGGCGCATCGTCGACCCCGAGCAGATGGCGCCGCCGCTGAGTGCCTTGCTCGAGGCGCACGCCGGCCGGTCCATCGGTGTCAAGACCGCCCCGGGGATCGATTACGAGGGGTTGTACCGAAATGGTTGCGGCGCGGCCGAGTTCAAGGGCGAGGTGGAGGTCGTCTCGCTGGACGGTGGGGTCCGCGAGGCGTGTCTGTGGGCCGGCCCGATCGCCACCCCCGGACTGCGACGTGCAGTCGTGTTGCGCACCGGCGCAACGGGTTTCGAGATCAGTTCGGCCGATCCCGACGATGCCCTGGTCGCCCCGGCAGGGCGCTACCTGATCGAGCCCGACGGCGCCGTCATCCGCGCCGGGCTGGTGCGGCACTACGGGCGGCGGCACGGCCTGTGGCAGCTCGACCCTCGGATCGCCTATCTCTCGGGGGATTCGGTGCCCGCGGGCGTGCGCGGCTTCGAGATCGTCGAGGAGCTCAAATTCTCCGAACGGAATCTCCGGGGGGCGCTGCGGGCGCGCGACGCCGGCAGCGTCGAGATCCTCACCCGCGGCGCGGGTGTGGACCCCGACGTGCTGCGGAAGCGATTGAGACTCGAAGGGACAGAACCGTTCTCGGTGGTGATCGCAAGGCTCGACCGCGGCGTGACCGCGTACGTCTGCCACCCGACGCGGTGACCGCGGTCCGGGCCGGATCGGCTCAGAGAGGCAGCGTCAGGACTCGTGCCCCGTCGTCCGTGATCGCGATGGTGTGCTCGCTGTGCGAGGCGCGCGAACCGTCTGCGGAGCGGATGGTCCAGCCGTCGTCGTCGACGACGATCCGGTCGGTGGTGGCACAGAGCCATGGTTCGAGTGCAAGGGTCATGCCGGGGCGCAGCACCGGTCCGCCCCCGGGCCGGCCGCGGTTGGGTACGTGCGGATCCTCGTGCATCGTCCGGCCCAGTCCGTGGCCGCCGAACTGGGTGTTGACCGGGTAGCCGTGATCCTCCGCGACCCGTCCGATCGCGTGCGATACGTCGCCGAGGCGGTGGCCGGGGACCGCGGCCGCGATGGCCGCGTCGAGTGCCCGCTCGGTGGTGTCGACGAGGCGCTGGTCCGCGGGCCGCGGTGTACCGACGATCACCGTCCGCGCCGCGTCGGCGACCCAACCGTCGATCGACACCGCGATGTCGACGCTGAGCACGTCGCCGTCGGCGAGCACCTGATCCCGGGGCAGGCCGTGCAGGCACGCGTCGTTGACCGACAGGCACGTGACGTTGCGGAACGGGCCGCGGCCGAACGACGGTGCGTAGTCCCAGTAGCAGGACTGGGCGCCGCGCGCGGCGATCATGCCCCGAGCGTGATCCTCGAGGTCGAGGAGGTTGACGCCCACCTGCGCGCGCGACGTGAGCGCATCGAGCAGATCGGCGATGAAGCCGCCGGTCACCCGCATCGCCGCGATCTCGTCGGGAGTCTTGAGCTCCATCCCCGCTCCTAGTCCGACCGTTCGCTGTCGCCGGTCCGCTTCCCGCTGGTGAACGCGTACGCCTCACCAAAGTTCGAGATGGTCACCAGCTCGCCGCCGGGGCCGATGGAGACCCCGGAGGTAGACGTCACCTGGTCGGGCAGGTCGAACGAGCGCGTCGTACGGCCGGTATCGGTCTCGAATTCGATGAGCTGAGTATGACCCCCGCCCCACGCGCGGACCACGGTGTAGCCGAGGCCACCACGCACCTGTGCGGGTACCGACACGTTGGCGACGTCGATGCGGCGGAACAACTCTCGGGCCGAGTCTCCTTCGTCGCGGATCGCGATCAGGGGCGCACGGGACATCCCCGACGCGGCGAGCACGATGGTCCCGTCCGGCGCCACCGAGGGCGCGAGTTTGGTCTGGTATCCGGTGTCGTACGTCCACTTGGTGCGCCCGGTCGCGGCGTCGACGGCGATCAGCTTCTTGTCGCGACCGTTGACGTACAGCGTCTTTCCGTCCGCCGACAGCACCGGCGAGCCCCACGGGTCGTCGGCGAGATCGGTGCGTTGCCACAGCGGTGCGATCGTGTCCAGTCCGTTGACGGGGGCGTAGCCGAAGGCCACCAGATCGCCGTGCGCCGATCCCGGCGGCTTGACCACGACGTAGGCGCGCTGCGCGCCGGCGTCCACCGCCGGCGGGGCGGCGACGGGGCAGCCGGGGCCGGCCAGCGGGCAGTCGGCGATCCCGTCCGCAGGGTCGGACACCGTCAGGTTGGGCACCAGGCCCCAGGACGGTCCCATGGGATCACCGCTGTGCGCGTCCAACACCATCACCTGGCCGATGTGGGTGATCACCAGGATGCGGCCGTTCCCGGCGAACTTCAGCCACAGCGGGTCGCCCGCGGTGGGGCGGCGCCACCTGATCTCGTTGGCCGAGTCGGGCGACAGCACCCAACCGGGGACGCCGATGTACGTCGAGTCGAACTGATCCACCAGCGGCGTCTCCATGTCCACTCCGGCGGCGTCGCGCCGACAGTAGATCTTGCGGCCCACAGTGAGTTCGAGCGAGAAGGTGCCGCACCCGGCATCGGTGTCCGACGTGAAGTCGACATAGCCACGGTTGGAGATGGACGCGGGCGACAGATTGGTGCCACCGGTGGGCCGGGTCCAGGCCGGCACCAGGGTGGGTGCGGCGTTGCGGTCGGCGTACGACGAGTTGCGGGCGTCGCCGCCCATGCCCGGCCACGCGGCCGAGTCGTTCGGCTGGACCCAGCCGGTATCCGGGCTGCATGCGGTCACGGCCATCGCCACACCCGCCGCCGTCAGCACGGCCGCGGCCTGTCCCGCCACCGCGCGGGTCCGCGACCATCCTCTCGGCACCATCCACACTCCTTCGCCACCGCGCTCGCCTGTTCTTCACATCCCCCGGCGCTGCGCTCGCCCCAACGACCCTAGCGTGGGGAGCATCCTGGGTGCGGCACCGCGGCGGGGTGGGCGTCGCTTAGGCTTTCCACCATGACGAGCATGTGGAACGCGCCGTATCGCACGCGGTGGCGGCACGCGCGTACAGCCGACACACAGGCGCGCTTCGTTTCGGCGGCCTCGCTGCGCTGGGTGCTCCAGAACAAGGCGTACACGCCGTGGTATCTCGTGCGGTACTTCCGGCTGGCGAAGTTCCGGCTGGCCAATCCCCACGTCGTACTCAAGGGGATGGTGTTCCTCGGCAAGAACGTCGAGATCCACGCGACGCCCGGCTTGGGACGGCTGGAGATCGGGCGTTGGGTGCACATCGGCGACGAGAACAAGATCCGGTGTCACGAGGGCTCGCTGCGGATCGGCGACAAGTCGGTGTTCGGGCGCGACAACGTGGTGAACTGCTACCTCGACATCGAATTCGGCGAGGCCTCGCTGGTCGCGGACTGGTGCTACATCTGCGATTTCGACCACAAGATGGACGACATCACCATCCCCATCAAGGACCAGGGCATCGTCAAGGGACCGGTGCGCATCGGCGGCGACACCTGGGTGGGCACCAAGGTGACCATCACCCGCAACTCCGTGATCGGGCACGGCAGCGTGATCGGCGCCCACGCGGTGGTCCGCGGCACGATCCCGCCCTATTCGATCGCGGTCGGATCGCCCGCGCGGGTGGTCAAGAACCGCAAACAGATGTGGGACGCCAGCGTCGCGGAGCGCGCCGAACTCGAACGTGCCCTCGCCGATATCGAGCGCAAGAAGGCTGCTGCGAAGGGCCTGCCGGACTAGCTCAGTCGAGCGGGTTGGTCGGGTCCCGCTCGGGCAGCGGACGCTCGACGATCACGGTGCGCCCCAACGGATTCCGTGGGCGCCGCTTGGCCGACAGGTAGACCTGCGCCGTCTCTGCGGCCACCGCGTGCCAGGTCAGCAGCTCCACTTCGGTGCGCGCCGCGCGGGCCAGCCGCCGGGCGCGCTGTGGGTCGTCGAGAACGCTCCGGATGGCGCTCGTCAGCGCGGTGACGTCGGCGGGCGCCACCGACGCGCCCGTCTCGCCCGACCGGACGAAGTCGGCCAGCCCGCCCGCAGTCGATGCGACCAGGGGGATGCCGGTGGCCGCCCCTTCGAGGGCGACGATGCCGAACGGCTCGTATCGGCTGGGGATGACCAGCGCGTCCGCGCCGTGCATGCGCCGCACCAGCGCGTCGTGGTCCAGCGCGCCGACGAACTCGACCGCGCGCAGCACTCGGTGCTCGCGCGCGACCGCACGGAGCCACGCGGCCTGCGTGCCGTCGCCGGCGACGGTCAGAGTCGTGCCGGGATGGCTGCGCCGCACGCGTGCCAGCGCGGCGATCGCATCCTGCACACCCTTCTCGTACTCCAGCCGCCCCACGTACAGCAGGCGCGGTGGCCTCCGGGCAGGCTCGGTCGAACCCCGATCGTCGCCGGCCCGGTCGAGGTACGGCCAGGCGGACGTGTCGATCCCGTTGGCGATGGTGTGCAGTTGCGCGAGCCCTGGACCGAACAGGCGGTTCACCTCGTCCTGCATGGAGCGCGAGCAGGTGATCACGGCGTCGGCCTCGTTCGCGAGCCACCACTCGCATGAGTGCACCTGCCGGTTGACGGGCCCCGACACCCAGCCGCTGTGCCGTCCGGCCTCGGTGGCGTGGATGGTGGCCACCAGCGGCGCGTCGAAGGTCTCGGCGAGCCCTACGGCGGCGTGCGCGGCGAGCCAGTCGTGCGCGTGCACCACGTCGGGCACCCACGGGCGGTGCACCCGCGGCGCCGGGTCGAGCTCGCGGCCGGCGGCGCCCAGCCCGGTCAGGCGCAGCCCCGCGCGCAACATCGAGTGCCCCATCGACAGCACCCAGGGCAGCATGTCGGTGCCGAAGTCGAGGTGCAGTGGGTCCTCTGCGGCCGCGAGCACCCGCACCCCGTCTACGACGGTGTCGGAGGTCGGGTACCCGAGCGCGTCGGAGCCGGTCGGTTGCCGCGACAGCACCACCACCTCGTGGCCCTGCGCGGTGAGCTCGAGTGCCAGGTGGTGCACGTGCCGGCCCAGGCCGCCGACCACTACGGGTGGGTACTCCCACGACACCAGCAGGACCTTCACGACCGGCCTTCTCGTGTCGGGCGAGGCGAGGGACGAGCGGAGTCCGCAACCCGCGCTTCCCATACCGTCGGCAGCCGGCGGGAGTCCAGGGCGGGGAACGGGTCGTCGGCCCGGCGCCACGCCGCAGCGAGCGTGAGCGCCCGCTGCTCGTCGCCCCGCTCGGCGGCGTCGGCGATCTCGCGCAGCGCATGCGCGTGCTTGTATGCCCGGTCCCGCGCGTAGGCGGCCGCGGTGTCCTTCGACACCATGAACGGCCAATCGCTCTGGAGCGTCAGCAGCGCTTCCGTCAGTACCTGGTCGGCCACCGGGTCGCGCCCGAACACCTGCTCGGCGCGCTTGTCCAGTACCCGCAACGTGGTCGTGGTGATGTCCTCGTTGAGCTCGACGAACTCGCGGACCTG
>CAJCHX010000860.1 GCA_903970215.1 Acidobacteriaceae bacterium | reverse complement strand
GAACAGGCCGGCGCCGGTTCCGCCGATCAGGCCGCTGACGCCCCACACCAACAGCGCCCGCTCGGTGTGCCGACTGAACCACACCGCCAGTTGGGCGATTCCGCATACACCACAGATGATGGCCGTGGCCAACCAGAGGGTTCGCGCGTCCGGGACGGGCGTCGAACCCGCGGACGCGAGAAGCATGGCTAGACGCTACTGATTGCGAAAACCGAACCGTGCCGCAACGCCATAAATCGAACCCGAGGTTGTCTTTTCGAATACAGCTCGACGTCAGACGACATGGCTGTCTTCGGGCCGGACGTCCACGATGACGACGTCCGGCCTGGGCGGCGCTGCGTATGCGAACTCGAGGCGCTGTGCGTCGATCAACCGCCAGAGCGTGCGTTTGCAACGATCGAGTTCATCGGGGCCCACCGCTGAGCGCCAGCGTTGCTCCAAGGCCTGTGCGGCGCCGAGGGCGCACCGGCCGATCCGCAAACCCTCCTCGGTGAAATGAAGCAGCTTCGCGCGACGGTCGGTGGGGTCGGGAATTCGGATCAGGACGCCCCACTCGACGAGCTCGGCTACCACCGGTCCCACCGTCTGCTTGGTGGTGCCGAGCCGTTCCGCCACGGTGCTCGCTCGCGCAGGACCGCCCTCCAGGGCGGCGAGAACTCTCAGGTGTGCGAACCGCATCCGCGGTTCGAGTTGGACCACCACGCCGAGCACTTCATCGGTCACGATCGCCGACAATCGCCGGGCAAGGACACCCAGACGCGACCCTGCGGTCATGCTGAGCAGCACCAGAGGTTCAGCGTCAGATTTTCGACGCGCGCTTGACATCGCCCTCCCCACGCAGATACTTTTCCAGTACGGTCGTGGATACCTGACTAGAGTACCGTCAGGCGCACCTGACTAGCGTCTCCTCAACCCATAGGGCATTACGCGCGTAACCAGGTCGATCGAGATGATAGTTTCGTGCATGAGGTATGCCGGAAGTACCCAACGTCTTGGACGACCGCGAGGAGCGATGATCAGTTGGATGCGTTGCGCGCGGATTCTCCCTCCGGGGCCTTCGATCTGCATTACCAGCCGATAGTCGAGACACAGTCGCGGCACGTAGTCGCGTTCGAGGCCCTGCTTCGTCCCCGTCACGGCACCGGGTGGACTTCGCCCGAATCTGTGATCACCGCGGCCGAACAGTCCGGAACGATGCCCGAACTGGGGCGCCGCGTCATCGAGCGGGCGATGCTCGAGATCGGCTATCTGAGATCGGCCGGACCCGGCGCCGACGTCGCGATCTCGATCAACGTCTCGCCGAGCGAACTCGACGGCGAGGCATATGTCACCTCGATCGAGGAGTCCGCACAACGCCACGGGGTCCCGCTCGACAAGGTGTGGATCGAGGTCACGGAAACCGTACCGATGCATGATCTGGTCGCCGTCGCCGAGACGCTCGAGGGACTCCGTGAACTCGGGGTGACCACGTGCATCGACGACTTCGGCGCCGGTTGGACCACCATCGACCAGATCCGCGCATTGCCGCTCGACATCGTCAAGATCGACCGGCTGGTCACTCAATCCGATCCTGCCGACCCAGCCGACTGGTCGACCCGTGGCCTGTCCTGTTTCGAATTCGTCGCAGGAGTCCTCAACACCATGGGGGTTCGGACACTCGCCGAAGGAGTCGAGAACGAAGAACTGCACCAGCGTGTCCTCCTCGGCGGGTGCACGTACGCGCAAGGCTGGCTTTATGGGCGACCGCTCCCGGCCGCTATTGCTTTCGCCGACGCGATGGCGGCGGCGCAGGGCGGGATCTAAGCCCCAAGTCGCTCTTTCCGCTCTTTCGCAATGCGGATCGGGGCGTTTCCGTGCACGATAATGTCGTGAATTCGATTCAGCGCGCATTCGTAGCCCTTGTATCCACCGCCGCCGTCGTCGGTACTGCCGTATCGCCTGCAGCTGCCGCACCCGTTCACCCGACCGATACCGGGCACCAGAAGATCGTGGTGTTCGTCGATACCGGCAACACCGGCCGCAGTCTGATGGCCGAGGAATTGAGTCGCCGGATCCTGGCCGAGAAGCACTGGACCGACATCGAGGTGCTCGGCCGCGGGACCAAGGTCGATCCGACGGAGCTCGCACCCGAGAAGTTCGCAGCACAGCTGCTCGCCGCGCGGGGCATCGATGTCGCGGGCCACACCGCGGCCCCACTGACCGCCCATGACGTCGCCTCCGCCACCGTCATCCTCGCGGTAGCGGCGAAGAACCAGAAGCAGGTCGTCGCCGCGTACCCGTCGGCGGGAAGCAAGACCGACCTGCTCGCCCAGTACGCCGTCGGCGAGAAAATAGATGTCGAAGACGCGTGGGGCAAGCCCCTATCGGCCTACGAACAGACCGAGGCCCAGCTGGATCGGTATCTCCCGGCGGCTCTGGCCAAGGTCCACGCCCTGCCCTGATACCGGTCGATCGGCTGGATCACTCGCTGGGGCGGCTCGCGTGACGCGGTCGGGTGATCACCAAAGGATCACAGAGCCCGGGGCGGCGGTGTGCAGAACGAAACCGTGGTCGTCGGGGCTCGAGCAGACCACCTCGGCGGCGGTCACCCGGCCGCAATCGGTTCCCTGGTTTGCCACCCGCGTACGCACGGGAAGTTCGCGCGCGAAGGCCCGGGCGACCGACGCCGCCGAGGCGGGGGCGAACCGGGCGGGGGCCCAGGACGCTGTGACGGTCAGCACGTCCCCGGACGGTGCCGACGGCGTCACCCAGCGACATGCCGTGGTGCCGCCGTTCGGCCCGATGGTGCACGGGATGCTCCCGGCGAGGAAGAAGTCGGAGCCGTAGTCCGCCCGGGCGCCGCTGGTGAAGTCGCCTGCTGCGAGCGGCAGCGCCGCCAAGGCCTGCAGCGCAGCGTTCCCGGCGGCCGGCGGCCCGGCCAGGGCCGGACCAGCTGCCGGGATGGTGAGGGCGACGGCCAGCGGGACGACGCCGAGAACGGCCCGGGTGGAGCGCGAGATGGTCACGATCGGTACCTCCGCCAGCGATTGGCATCTGTTCTGAGAGTTCAGATCGAGGGGATCGAGCGATGCGTTACACGCTGTCTCCTGTGCGGCGTCGAAGGCTCGATAGTCACCGCCCGAGGGGAATGAGTACCCAGATGACGCGGGCAGATGGTGCCTGCGACGACGCCCGCGAGGATGAACGCATCTGCCGCGACAATCGCTGGTGGAGCATCTCCGGTAAACGCAGTCTTCGGTGAACCCAAGGGAGTGGGCGGTGCACAGCCGCGGCGCCCCGGCTCCCGTAGCCGGGTGCGTGGTGCATTCCGGCTGAGCCTGATCAATTCCGGTCGCGGGAGTTCCTCACCGAACTCGACCGGCAGCACCTGATCGTGCAGCAGTCCCCGTCGCGAGCGTCCCACCTTCAATGCCAGGGTGCGCTGATGACCTCCTCGACCGATCGCCGGGCACGAGGCACGGGGGGCCCGCCGACTCCGACACCGACCGCCACTATCGACACGATGCACCAACCCTCGACCGGACGTAGTTCCTCCGTCAGCTCGTCCAAGTCGAACGCACGAAACTGGTGGCACGAGAGCCCCATCGACCCCGCCTGAATGGTGAGGTGCGCTACCGCTTGGCCAAGGTCGTAATCAGCGAACTCGGAATACACCATTCCTTCGTCCCCGGCGCGCCGTGCCGCCGTCACTATCAGCGCGCTCGCCGCCATTGCCCATCGCGCCGAGCTCCGGGCCAGATGCGCAACGATCCGTCGATGTGTCGCGTCACCGCGAACAGCCGGCAGGAACCCCCAGGGTTGGGAGTTCCCTGCCGACGGCGCCCAGCGAGCAGCGTCGAGCAATACGCGCATTTGAACCGGAGTCAAAGCATGGGACGAGTCGAATTCGTCTGGGCTCATCCTGCTCGCAAGCAGAGGGTGCAGCCCTTCAGACGAGGATTCGGCATTCACCCAAGAGACCGACCAGCGCGCCGCCAGCCGTGTTCCCTGACCAGTTCGGGCTGAACAAGCTCGGCGTCGAGGTCGGCCGTCGCCCAACGGTGCGGTTGCGCTCGGAGGAGGCATTCGCGTCCGACCGGACCCTGCGGGCGATCATCGGAGCGGCGCCGACATCGTGATCGACGGCGGAACCATCAAGACCAGTTGACGTCCAGATCTGCGCACTCGACAACCGCAAACGAGACACACCTGCCGCCGACAGCGGTCTCACCACCGACTCGACCAGAGTCACTCAGTGGCGCGTGCCCAGGCTCGACGGCTCGACCCGGCGGCGAGTTCGCCCACGCAAAGCTGTCGCGGTGGACACCTGCTCGGTGGCGCCGTCGGGGCACACGGTGCAGTTGACCTGCTCAGCGTGGCGTGATGAGCCTGGCGTGACCGCTGACGCGGGCCAGGTTGTTGTGAAGTGTGGCACTGATTGTGCTCGGCTGACCCATTTCGACACCTTGGGTGATGACGATGCGGTCCCCGGCGGCAAGGCTCTGGTGCGCGCGGAGGTAGCCGACGAACGCGGCAGCCGCGGCGCCGGTCGCGGGATCCTCGACAACGCCACCCCAGGCGAACGGGTCGCGTGCCCGCCACCGATTCGACCCGGTCGGTACGACGATCTGGATCGTGATCCAGTTCTGGGCGCGGCAAAGCTGCTGCAGCATGGCGAAGTCGTAGTCGAGACGGCCGAGGCGCTCAAGGTCACGCAACACCAACACCGGATGCTCGTTCCCACCGAATCCGACCGCTGGCGGATACGCCGGGTCGAGGTCCGCACGGGTCCAGCGCAGAGCTGCCAGCAGTTGGTCGAGGAGTTGCTCGTCGAGTGGGTAGCAGTCGACGGAGGGACTGTCGAGTGTGCCGATCGGGCCCAACTCGTCGCTATGTGAGCTGATCGCGAGCGGTCCCACGTTCGAGACGAGCGTGTACGACCCCGGCCCGTAGCTATCACCCAACGCGACAGCAGTCGCGATCGTGGCGTGCCCGCAGAAGTCGACCTCGCCTTCGGGAGCGAAGTAACGCACGCGGATCATGTCACGGTTGGTGATCGGGGTGGTGAGGAATGCGGACTCGCTGTACCCCACCTCGGTGGCGATCCGCTGCATCTCCTGGTCGGTCAAATCGCCCGCGTCCAGGACCACACCCGCCGGATTCCCACCTTCCAGCGTGTGACTGAAGGCCCGGTATCGGTCAAGTCTTGGGGTGCTTGTCACCGTGGTTACTACTCTCTGCAACTTTGTGGGGTTGCGGCTCGACTTAGTCACTCGGGATTCTTGATCCACCCTGCATGGCGACTCTAATAAGAACAATCGATGATTCGTTTATAATCGGTAAGCCATACTTCACGGTCTCGCGGTAGTACCGCCATCGAATGACGTAGCGCGGTGTCGGTGGTCTTGTTCGACGGCTTCGAGCTGCTCGACGTGTTCGGTCCGGTCGAGGTGCTGAGTGTCCTCCACCGTCACGCCTCGACCTACGGGCACCTCCCGGCGCCGGCCGTCAGCTACTCGACCACCTGCTGGCACAAGCCAGCGACCGCAGTCGATCTGCGGCGACCAACCGAACTCCTCGCCGCTGCAGTGGCCGACGACCCGGCTTCGAGAAGCAGATGGCCGAGGTCAGCGCCGGGCTACTCTACGGACCAGACCTCAGAGAGCACATGCGCGCACTCACCAACAACCTCAGCATCGCCACGCCGGACTCAAGGAGCAGATGCGCTCGCGCAAGCACCGCCACGACCCGCCCCTGGGATAGGTTGGGATAACTCGGCCCCAGTTATCCCAACCTATCCCGTGATGTCGACAGGGTGACATGGTCCGGGCTCGGCGACACCAGCGTGCGCCGCAAAGACATCGCCGCCGCCCTCAACGTGCGCACCGAGGCCATCAGCAAACCCCGACAATCACTCAAAGACAAGGGCCTGATCGAAGACGCCGGCTACGGCAGACTCAGCTTCACCGC
>CAJCHX010000859.1 GCA_903970215.1 Acidobacteriaceae bacterium | reverse complement strand
CCCGCCGGCGTCGCCCTCGCTGCGGCGCCCGGAACCGTCGACACCCTGCGCTACCGCGCCGAGCCCACCCTGCGCATCGTCCGCGGCAGTCGCATGCGTACCAAGGCCGCGCTGCTCGACGAGGTCTCGGCCGCACTGCAGTTCCCCCTGCACTTCGGCGGGAACTGGGACGCGCTGGCCGATTGCCTGACCGACCTCGACTGGCTGGGGCCCGGCCGGGTCGTCCTGGCCGTGGCGCAGGCGGAGCAGGTGGCCGCCGACGAGCCCGCTTCCCTCGCGATCTTCGCCGGGGTGCTGGCGGACGCGGTCGCAGGGACGGGCGCGCGGCTGGCCGTACTGCTGCTCACCGACGGCGACGGTGCAGCGGTGCGCTCGGCATGGGCCGCCGCCGGTCTGACGCCGATCGCCACGGACTGATCCCGAGGGCTGGTCCCGAGAGCTGGTCCCGTCCGGGCTCGAAGAACCTGTCGGTAGCCTCCGATACGGTGCACAGCGTGGGTATCACCGTCACCTCGATCAACGTCAACGGCATCCGGGCCGCGGTCAAGCAGCGCTCGGAGACCAACCTCGGCATGCTGCCGTGGCTGGCGCAGACCACTGCTGACGTCGTCGCACTGCAGGAGACCCGGGCCGAGGTGGACCAGATCGGCAGGGCGCTCGAGCCCGCGCTCGAGGCCGGGTGGCGGCTCAGCGCGGCACCGTCAGCGGTCAAGGGCCGCAACGGTGTCGCGATCCTGTCCCGGCTCGAGCCCGACGCGGTGCGGGTCGGCTTCGGGAGCGAGGAGTTCGACGACACCGGCCGCTACCTCGAAGCCGACTTCGGCCGCCTCACCGTGGCGTCGCTATACCTGCCTTCGGGTGATGTCGGCACCGAGCGGCAGGACGAGAAGGACCGGTTCCGCAAGGAGCTGGGCGAATACCTCTCGGTGCTCGGTCGCAGGCGCCGCGATGTGGTCGTGTGCGGCGATTGGAACATCGGCCACACCGAGCTCGACATCAAGAACTGGAAGGGAAACGTCAAGAACTCGGGGTTCCTCCCCGAGGAACGGGAGTGGATGAGCACCCACATCGGTGCCGGCCGCGCCTTCAAGGACGTGGTCCGCGAATTGCACCCGGCGACCTCGGGCCCATACTCCTGGTGGTCGTGGCGGGGCAAGGCGTTCGACAACGATTCGGGTTGGCGGATCGATCTGCAGATCGCCAACAACGCGCTCGCGGCGAGGGCGACGGCCGCGCGGGTCGAGCGCGCCGAGGCGTATGCGCTCCGCTGGTCCGACCACGCGCCCGTCACCGTCGAATATTCCGATGCGGCGCCTCGATAGACTTCTCAACCGTGACCGAAGCCCCCGTGACCGAAGCACAGCAGCCCACCCGCCGCCAGCGAGTCCTGTCGGGCATCCAGCCCACCTCCGACTCGTTCCACCTCGGCAACTACCTCGGTGCGCTCAAGCAGTGGGTCACGCTGCAGGACGACTTCGACGCGTTCTATTTCATCCCCGACCTGCACGCGATCACCGTGCCGCAGGATCCGAAGCAGCTGCGGCAGCGCACTTACATCGCAGCGGCGCAGCTGCTTGCGATCGGTGTAGACCCCGGCAAGGCGACGATCTTCGTGCAGTCGCAGGTTCCCGAGCACGCCGAGCTGACGTGGGTGCTCAATTGCCTCACCGGTTTCGGTGAGGCCAGCCGCATGACGCAGTTCAAGGACAAGTCGCAGAAGCAGGGTGCCGACAACGCCACGGTCGGTCTCTTCGACTATCCGGTGCTGATGGCGGCGGACATACTGCTCTATCGGGCGCATCGTGTCCCGGTGGGGGAGGATCAGCGGCAGCACCTCGAACTCACCCGCACGCTCGCGCAGCGGTTCAACACCCGATACAAGAAGACGTTCGTGGTGCCGGAGGCGCACATCGTGACCGGCACGGCCAAGATCTATGACCTGCAGAACCCGACTGCCAAGATGAGCAAGTCGGCCGACTCCGACGCCGGCCTGATCAACCTTCTCGACGACCCGAAGATCAGCGTCAAGCGGATCCGCTCAGCCGTCACCGACACCGAGCGCGAGATCCGGTTCGACCGCGACGCCAAGCCCGGCGTCTCCAACCTGCTCACCATCGAATCGGCACTGTCCGGTGCGTCCGTCGCGCAGCTGGAGGCGAAGTACGCGGGCCATGGCTACGGCGAACTCAAGGCCGGCGTTGCGGACGTGCTCACCGAGTTCGTCACGCCGCTGCGCGATGCTGCCGCGGGCTACCTCGAGGACCGCGTCGAGTTGGACAAGATCCTGCGCGCGGGGCGGGACCGAGCGCGGGAGGTGGCGAGCCACACCCTCGCAGACGTATACGAGCGCGTGGGCTTCGTGAGGTCGTAGCGCGCGGCCGTGCTCCGTCCGGGCGAGAGGCGCTGCCCTGGATTCCAAGTCCGGGATTCGAGCCGGTGGAGCCGGCGATTCCACTAACGTCCACGCACACGACGCACCGGAGGGAACGGTCGATGGTCCAGCAGTCCCAGATCGAGCACGCGAAACAACCCGGCAGGCTGGACCGATACCGCGCCAGGTGGCCGTGGTTCGACCACCTGGCCAAGGCGGGGGGCCGATATCAGAACAACTACGGCGACTACTTCGGTGCCGGGATCACGTATTTCAGCGTGTTCGCCATGTTCCCACTGGCGATGCTGGCGTTCTCGGTGATGGGTTTCGTGCTCGCGAATGATCCGCATCTGTTGAGCGAGTTCAAGGACCACATCACCTCGTCGGCGTCCGGGCAGGTCGGCGACACCCTCAAGACGCTGGTCGACCGGGCCGTCCAAGCGCGTGGCACGGTGGGCGTGGTCGGCCTGGTGGGCGGCCTGTGGTCGGGCCTGGGCTGGGTGGCCAACGTCCGTGCTGCGCTCACCCACATGTGGGACACCCAGGTTCCCAAGCAGAACATCGTGCGCAGCAAGCTGGGTGATATCGGCGCACTGTTCGGGCTCGGAATCGCGATGCTCGTCTACGGCGCGATCATCACGGTCGGGTCCAGCCCACTGACGCGGACGCTGTTGGAGGAGGTGGGCCTCGGCCACGCCCCGGGACTGAGCTTGCTGATCCGGTGCGTCACCCTGGTGATCACGGTCTTGGCTGCGTGGGTGTTGTTCACTTACGTCATCGCGCGCATGCCGCGCATCCCGTTCCCGTGGCACCGCGCCGTGCGGGCCGGTCTGCTGACCGCGGTCGTGTTCACCGCCTTCGTGCAGGTTGCGACGCTGATCATCGGGAAGACCCTCAGTGGGCCGGCCGGAGCGACGTTCGGGCCGATCCTGGTGATCATGCTGTTCGTCTATTTCACGGCGCGGATCATCCTGTTCGCGACCGCGTGGGCTGCCACCGATCCTCGGAATCAGGAATTCGTCATCCCCAAGGCACCCGACCCGGTGGTCATCGCGCCCATCGTGCGGAACGACGACGAGGTGGGGCGCTCCGCGCTGGCCGGGGCCGCGGGCTTCGTCGCAGGCGCAGGTACCGCGCTGCTGCTGCGTCGGCGGCGCTGAAGCGCGACCTCGTCGGCTACCGACCCGGTCAGCTCTTTCGGCTCACTCGCGTCGTGCCCACCACGAGTGCCGCGATCAGCGCCAGCCCGGCGATGCCCAGCCCCGCGCGGACGGCCCAGGACATCTCATGGTGCGGCGCGCTCGGGCGGATCTCCGGCTTACCGCTGATCGCAGCCACTGCGGCCGGCGACTCGGCGGTGTCGCCGAGCTCGCCCACCGACGCTCCGGGCGGCAGGGCCAGCGCGTAGTCGAGCAGCCGCCGGAACTGGTCCCAATAGGTATTGCCGCCGTATGCGAGGCCGAACATCTGCGAGATCACGTAGCGATGGCCGTTTCGGTCCACCGCCCCCGCGTAGGTCTTCTTCGCGTCGTCGGTGTATCCGGTCTTGCCGCCGACGCCGCCGGGGATGTCGAACAACAGACGGTCCTCGTTGACCATCGTGTAGCCGGGGTGCGGCTTGTCGCCGGGGACGTCGCGCCGCGCCGGATAGCCCGGGAAGAACGCCTGCTCGGTCTGGTCCAGACTGCGGAACGTGGGGTTCTCGAGCGCCGTCCGCAGGATCAGCGCCTCGTCGTACGGGCTCTCGCTCATGCCGGGCGCGTCGAGGCCCGACGGCGACGCCGCGCGTGTGTCGTGCGCGCCGATCGCGGCGGCGAGATCGTTCATCTTTGCTACGGTCGCGTCGACGCCGCCGAGCTGCATCGCCAGGGCGTGGGCGCAGTCGTTGCCCGACAGCAGCAGCAGTCCGAGCAGCAGGTCGCGGACGGTGTAGTGGCCGCCGGGGCCGATGCCCACGGCGTCGCCCTCCTGCGCAGCATCCTCGGCTGTGCCCGTCACGACGGTGGCCAGGTTCAGGTCTCGAAGCGCGACCAGCGTGAGCAGCAGTTTGATCGTCGACGCCGGCCGGTACCGGCCATGCGGGTCCTTCGCGGCGAGCACGCGACCCGTCGTCAGGTCTGCGATGAGCCAGCCCGATGAGTCGATCCCCCCGGGCACCGGCGGCGCGCCGTCGGGCAGTACCAGGCCGCAGCCGCCGAGCCGCTCGCCGCCGATCGGCGGCGACGGCACCGGGAGGGGAGCAGGGGCCGATCGGCCCGGCTGCGGCACCTCGGAGGTGTCGACGGCGGGCGGCGGGACCTCTCGATGCGGGCAGCGGTCGGTGTTCGCGGTGGTGACACCGGGGTAGCGCGCGGACTGAGCCGCCGCTCTCGCTGCCGGCGTCGACGTGAGGGTGGCAACGGGAGGCGGCGCGGGCTGCGAGGGGTCCGCGCTCGCCACGCCGGGGGCGGCGAGCCCCGCGAGCAGCGCGGTGACCGCGGCGAGCCGGGCTGCGGCGGTGAGGGGACTCGGGCGCACGGTCATCGTCGGACACAGTAGTGGGCGGCGCCGAGCGCCGCGCAGGAACCGGGACCGGTGATCCGCGATCCTGCGGTGCGCCGCACTAGCGTATGGGCCATGGCTGAGGCAACCTGCTCTTCGTTCGGCGACGAGCCGCTCCCCGGCACCGCCGCCACCGAGAACGGGTGGATCTGTATCGAGAGTCCCGGCGGGTGGGCCCACGACGTGTTGCACGGGGACACCTTCGCGCCCGACGTGGCCGCTGCGATCGGTCGGTTCGCGAAGCGCCACGGCCTGCGGGTCCTGCTGATCCGCAGGCCCGGTCGCGCCGAATATCGTTCGGCGAGGACGGTGTTCATCGCATCGTCGGTACCAGGGGACACTCGCCTGCGGCGGTT
>CAJCHX010000858.1 GCA_903970215.1 Acidobacteriaceae bacterium | reverse complement strand
CGAGCGGCGCGGCGCCGGTGAGCTTGGTGAGCACCGCGACCGCCTCATCGAGGTGCGCGCGCTCGATGTGCTCGTCGGCGCCCTGGTAGGAGCGCCACCACAGCCCGTGCGACGCGATCTCGTGGCCGAGCTCGAGGAATGCGCTGACCGCCTCGGTGTTCCGCTGCATGGCGCGGGCGACCGCGAAGATCGTCAGCGGGAGCCCGCGCCGTTCGAAGACTCGGAGGAGCCGCCACAGGCCGGCCCGCGATCCGTATTCGTACAGCGACTCCATGCTCATGTGCCGATTGGGAAACGCTTCTGCGCCGGCGATCTCGGACAGGAAGGTCTCCGACACCTTGTCGCCGTGCAGCGGATTGCGCTCGGCGCCCTCCTCGTAATTGAGGACGAACTGCACAGCGATCCGTGCGTCGCCGGGCCAGTGCGGGTGCGGCGGATGGGGGCCGTACCCCACCATGTCGCGCGGGTAGCCCGGGTCGAACGACAGATCCTGGGTCACGCAAACGCCTCCCGTCCGTCGGCCGTCAGCCGACCCCACAGGCGCAGCCGGGCCATGCCCCCATCGGGGTACACGTCGAGCCGTGCCTGTGTGGCGGGCGACGCACCGTCGACCACGAACCGGTGGCGCGTATCAGGCTGCAGCGTCGTGCGCGGGACCAGGTCGAACCACTCGCCGTCGCCGTCGCGCCCGCGGAGTGCGGCCTCGCCGGGCGCGTTGCCGAGGAAGTACGAGGTGTCCAGTTCGGCCAACGTCACGACGCCACGTGCGGCGAGCGCGATCTCGACCCAGTCGTTGCCGTCGTCGCGCCGCCGCGCGGTCTCCCACCCGTCGCCCATCACGCGGGCGGTGCCCGGCAGCAGCATGTTCTGGGCAGAGCTGTAGAACCAGTCGGAGCAGGCGGTGACCCGCGCGCCGTTCTCCACCGCTGCCAGATCGACCGGACCGGCGTCGAGGTACCGCACATTCGGCCGGGCGACGCCGTGCACCCGCAGGCGGGCGATGCCGCCGTCGGGGTGCATCGTGACTCGCACGTGCGTGAACCGCGGCCCGGGCTGCACGGGGAAGTCGTTCTCGGAGTCGCCCTCGACGGCGCTGCGCGGGACGATGGGGGTCCAGGTCGCCTTCAGCAGGTCGTCGACCGACGGATGACCGTCGATCTCGGTGCCGTCCACCGACACCTCGGGCGGGAAGTTGCCCTTGAACCAGCTGGTGTCCACCACCACGCCGTGCACCACGCCGGGTGCACCGAGGCGCACGATCGCACTGTCGTCGCCGGGGCTGCGTCGGCGGCGGGTCTCCCAGCCGTCGTACACCTGCCCCTTGTGGCCGAAGGTCGCCGCTTGGTAGCGCGCGGGTCCCGGGCGGATGAGGTTCTCGCGTTCGGCGAACAACTCGTCGTCGGCCCAGACGACGGCGCCGCCGAGCGTGCGAAGTGCGAGGTCGGGGAGGGAGCGGAAATTCACTGTGATGACGCTACCGCGGTGTCCGGACGGGCGGGGCGGCGAGCCACCACCCGCCGCAGAACTGCAACGGTGCAGGCCGGTGCGTGGGCGAGGACGTCGGCTTCGCTGAAGGCGCCGCAGTCCAGCCCGCGCAGCACGACGGCGGCGAGCGCCTCGGCGGTTGCCGGCTC
>CAJCHX010000857.1 GCA_903970215.1 Acidobacteriaceae bacterium | reverse complement strand
AGTGCTGTGGCGAGGGTGTCCAGGTCGGTGTCCACTTCGGCCTCCAGTGCCAGGTTGGGTTAGCAGCACTGATTCTGGGCACCCTCCGTCTCAAATCCCACGCGACACACCAGTCACATCACCGGGAATCAATCATCTAGTGACCTGCAGCGCATTGCTAGAGTCATGTGCCATGACGAGTGCCACCAACTCCGCCGACGCCGAGGCGCCCAGCATCCATACCACCGCGGGCAAGATCGCCGACTTCCGCGTGCGTGACGCCGAGGCCCTGCACCCCGTGGGTGAGGCGGCGATCGAGCGGGTCCACGAGCGCGGCAAGCTCACAGCCCGCGAGCGGGTACTCGCGCTGTTGGACGAGGGCTCGTTCGTCGAGCTCGACAAGCTGGCCAAGCATCGCAGCACCAACTTCGGCCTGGCGGCCAACCGCCCCACCGGCGACGGGGTGGTGACCGGTTACGGCACCATCGACGGCCGCGAGGTGTGCGTGTTCAGCCAGGACGTGACGGTGTTCGGCGGCTCGCTCGGCGAGGTGTACGGCGAGAAGATCACCAAGGTGATGGACCTGGCGATCAAGACCGGCCGGCCGCTGATCGGCATCAACGACGGGGCAGGAGCGCGGATCCAGGAGGGCGTCGTCTCGCTGGCCCTGTATTCGCAGATCTTCCGCCGCAACACGCAGGCGTCGGGCGTCATCCCGCAGATCTCGATCGTCATGGGTGCGGCCGCCGGCGGCCACGTCTACTCCCCCGCGCTGACCGATTTCGTGGTGATGGTCGACAAGACCTCGCAGATGTTCATCACCGGCCCGGACGTCATCAAGACGGTCACCGGCGAGGACGTGACGATGGAGGAGCTGGGCGGCGCCTCGACGCACATGAGCAAGTCGGGCGTCGCGCACTACGTTGCTTCGGGTGAACAGGACGCCCTCGACTACGTCCGCGAGCTGCTCGGATACCTGCCGTCGAACAACCGCGCCGAGTCGCCGCGCTACCCGGCCACCGACCCGCTGACCGGCTCGATCGCCGACTCGGTCACCGCCGAGGACCTCGAGCTCGACACGCTGATCCCCGACTCGGCGAACCAGCCCTACGACATGCACGAAGTGATCAGGCGGCTCCTCGACGACGACGAGTTCCTGGAGATCCAGCAGCAGCGTGCGCAGAACATCATCTGCGGCTTCGGGCGGGTCGACGGCCGCAGCGTCGGCATCGTGGCGAACCAGCCCACCCAGTACGCCGGCTGCCTCGACATCAACGCGTCCGAGAAGGCAGCGCGCTTCGTGCGATTCTGCGACGCGTTCAACATCCCCATCATCACGCTGGTCGACGTGCCGGGCTTCCTGCCGGGTACCGACCAGGAGTACAACGGCATCATCCGGCACGGCGCGAAACTGCTGTACGCATATGGCGAGGCCACAGTCCCGAAGATCACCATCGTCACCCGCAAGGCCTACGGCGGCGCGTACTGCGTCATGGGCAGCAAGGACATGGGCGCCGACGTCAACCTCGCGTGGCCGTCGGCGCAGTTCGCCGTGATGGGTGCATCGGGCGCGGTCGGGTTCGTGTACCGCAAGGAGCTCAAGGCCGCGGCGGAGAACGGCGACGACGTCGACGCGTTGCGGCTCGAGCTCCAGCAGGAGTACGAAGACACACTGGTCAACCCGTACGTCGCAGCCGAGCGCGGCTACGTCGACGCGGTGATCCCGCCGTCGCACACGCGTGGGCACGTCGTGACCGCGCTGCGGATGCTGGAGCGGAAGATGGTCATCACGCTCCCCAAGAAGCACGGAAACATCCCGCTGTGAGCGGCGCGAACGGAGGGGATTCTGTGAGCGGCGCGAACGGAGGGGCTTCTGTGAGCAGCGCCCACGGAGGAGCCGGTGCGAGCGCGGAGGGCGCGGTGACCGCTGCGGAGGCCGACAAGCAGACGCTGGCGGGGGCTGTCGAGTTCGTCAAGGGCAACCCCACGGACCAGGACGTGGCGGCGATCATCACGGTGCTCGCTGCGGCGTCGGCGTCCGCCGCGGGTACCGCCACCTCGACCCGGCCCAAGGACGGTTGGGGACCGGCCCGCGAGCGGATGCGGCCCCAGTACTTCAACGGCCCGAACACCTACACCAGCCTCACCCCGCTGTTTTGGACGTCCGGCCAGTAGCGGTCGTGCTCGCGTCCGCTTCGCCGGCCCGACTATCGGTGCTGCGCGCCGCGGGCGTGGAGCCCACGGTGTCGGTCTCCGAGGTCGACGAGGACGCGGTTCTGGCCGGGTTGGCCGCTTCCGGCCCGGTCTCCCATTCGGCTGCCGTCGTAGCCTTGGCCTGCGCCAAGGCGAACGACGTGGCGTCCCGATCTGTCGAGCGCGGCGAGCTGCGGGGCGAGCACGTGCTGATCGGATGCGACTCGATGCTGTCCGTGGGCGGCGAGCTGGTCGGCAAACCACACACCGTCTCGGTGGCCCGCGCCCGGTGGCGCGCGATGGCGGGCACATCCGGTCGGCTGCTGACGGGCCATTGTGTCCTGCGGGTGGCGGACGGCGCCGTGGTCGCCGAGGCGTCTGGAACGTCGAGCACGGTGGTGCGGTTCGGCTCGCCCACCGACGCCGAGCTCGAGGCATACCTCGCGTCGCGCGAGCCGCTGTCCGTGGCCGGTGCGTTCACCCTCGACGGCCTGGGCGGGTGGTTCATCGACGGCATCGACGGCGACCCGAGTTCCGTCATCGGGATCTCCCTACCGCTGACCCGGCGCCTGCTCGCGGAGGTGGGCATCGATGTCGCCGCTCTGTGGGCCGCCGGTGGCCGTGTCTGACCATCGATCGATCTGTGAAGAGGTGCCATGAGCGTCGTCATCCGTCCTGTCGCGTCCACCGAGGCGGGTTTCGTCGGACCGCCTCCGACGACGTGCGCCGCCGAGGCGACGATGGCCGGCCGACTCGACCTCGACGCCCTCTCCGCCGCGTTCGACGCCTTGCGTCGGCGACACCCGGCACTGGACGCCGCAGTTCGGCCCGGAGAGGCCGGCTACGTGTTCGCATCGTCGGGGGATCAGCGGGCGCCGTTCACCGTCGAGCCGGTCGCCAAGCTCCCCTTTCACTCCACGCCGCACGTCGACCCGAGTCGGGCATTGGCGGGCCTGTGGGTCGCCACCACCGGTACTCGCCATCGGGTGACGCTGGCGCTCAGCCACGCGCTGTCGGACGGCATCCACGGCTATGCCTTGTACACCGAGCTGTGGTCGGTGTACCGCGAGATCGTCCGGACCGGACGGATCGCCGAGCGGCCGCCGCTGCCGTTCCCGGAGTCGAGCGAGCAGTTCGTCGCCGACCACGGGATACCCGTCGAATCCGATGCGGGGCGCGATCGCCTCGACGGAATCCGCTGGTACGGCGCGTTCCCTGCGGGACGACCGACACAGCCGTGCCTGCCGGAGGTCACGTCGCTTCGGTTCCCGCCCGAGGTGACGGCCCGGTTCGCCGCGGCCTGCGCCGGTCCCGGTATGCACGCGATGCTGAGCGGGATCCTGCTCGCCGCCGAGCGGGCCGGCTTCGTCGACGAGCCCACCGACCGGCCGATCCGCATCGGTGCCATGACCCTCGTCGACCTGCGCCGTCGGCTCGGCGTCCCCGAGCCGACCGGAGTGACCAACTTCGTCGGGGCCTCGTTCGCGGCCGTCGAGGTGACGTCGGCCGCGGGCGGCGGACCCGCCGCTGTCGATGCCGTCGTGGCCGCCGGTTCCGAAGTGGCGCGCCACGTCCGGGCAGACCTGGCGAGCGGCCGCTGCGTCGCCGCGATGGTGCCATCCGCCGAGCCGGCCGATGCCGGGGCTGCACACAGCGGGCCACGGGAGCCGGCGGTGACCCTGAGCAACCTCGGCCCCCTGCACGTGGAGCTGCCCGCGGAGCTGACACTCGAGGATCTCCGCCCACGCATCACGATGGATTCGGCGCCGCTGCACATCCCGCCGGGCCCCGACGTTGCGTCGCCGCGGCTACCGGCACCGATCGGGACGATCTATCAGGCGTTCACGTTCAGCGACCGTCTCGGCATAGAGGCGATCACGCTCGGCGGTACCACCACCCCTGCCGCCCGCTCCGCGGTCGCCGAACGCATCACACTCCTCGTGCATGAAGTCGCCGATTACCAACCCAGGTCACTCGCGTAATAGTGTGGGGGGCATATCACTTCGAGGAGTGGAATGCATACCTACCGCGCGCTCGCCTTCTCCGAGGCCTCGTTCGTTCGGCCGACGTCACGGGAGACGATCGGCGCTTCGCTCGAACTCGAAGGGACCGTCGACAAAGGCGCGCTGCGCTCGGCATTCGCCGCCGTTCTCACCGAATACCCCGTTCTCGCGGCGCGGATCGTCGAGGTCGACGGCGCCCCTCACTTCGCCCCCGGCGACCCGCAGGTGGGCGCCGCCACCGGATTCGTGCACCGCGACGCCGAGTGGGTGGATTACAGCCAGGTCCCACCGCCGTTCGTCGGCTCCGAGCAGCTCGCCGCGCTCGACCTGACATCGGACGGTCGCCGGCATCGCTGCACCCTGTGGGCCAGCCACGCGGCCACCGACGGCGGCGGGCTCATCGCGATCATGGTTCGGCTCTTCGCGCTGTACACCGCATACGCCGCCGGCTCCGTCCCCACCATCCTGTCGACGCGCGACTTCCCGGTGGCCCCGGATGCGCTGATGGCCGATCGGGGTGTGCTCCCCGCACCGGTGGGTTACGACGAGCGTTTGGCCGAGACCGCCTGGTGCGGGGAAGTGGGCCTCGTACCCACCGACCCGGCCGCGCCGGACGCCG
>CAJCHX010000856.1 GCA_903970215.1 Acidobacteriaceae bacterium | reverse complement strand
CGATCTGCTGCACGGCTACCAGCCATGGACCGAGGCGGAGGAGTCCGGGAGCTACGACGAGGCGGTCGCCGCGGACGGTAAAGCGCGTAGTCCGTACGTCGGGATCCTGTCCGCCACCGCAATGTTGGGTCCGGTCGAGCTGCGCAAGCGGCAGAATCTGGTCGAGCGTGAAGAGTCGATCGACGGCGTCACCTTCCGGGTCTCGGGCCACGATCGCGCGCAGGTCTTTCCCCTCGATGTGGTGCCACGCATCCTCAATGCCGAAGAATGGCAAACGATCTCGGTGGGTCTCGAGCAGCGTACCCGGGCGCTCAACGCCTTTCTGCGAGACGTGTACGGCGATCAGAAGATCGTGGCCGACGGGGTGATTCCCATCGAGGTGCTCGACCGTGCGCCCGGGTTCCGCTCCATCGGGACCGGTCCCTCGTGGGCGACGGTGCGGGCGCACGTGTGCGGGGTCGACCTGGTCTCCACGGAGCCGGGCAGATTTCTCGTGCTGGAGGACAATCTCCGGGTTCCGTCGGGGGTCGGCTACGCGATCGCCAACCGACGACTGCTGAGCCGGTTCTATCCGGAGATTCCGAAACCCGATGGGTTGCTGGATGTATCGGGCGCGACGAGCATGTTGGCAGACACTCTGCGGATGGCCGGTCCCCCCGACTGCGGTGCCACGCCGACGTGCGCGGTGCTGACCTCCGGCTGGGAGGACAGCGCGTACTTCGAGCACAAGATGCTTGCCGACGGGGCCGGATTCCCCCTGCTTCTGACCTCTGATCTGTTGGTGGACAACGGGATCGTCTACCGGGTGATCGGTGACGACCGGGAACGCCTCGACGTGGTCTACGCCCGCATCGACGAGGAGATGCTGATGTCGTCGGTGGGTGCGGACGGCAATCCGCTGCGTTCGGGGCTGATGCAGGCGATACGCAAAGGCACACTGACGATCGCGAACTCGCTCGGCAACGGTGTCGCCGACGACAAGGCGGTCTATGCCTACGTGCCCACGATGATCGACTACTACCTGGGTGAGCGGCCCAAGATCGAACAGGTCCCCACGTGGCTCTGCGCCGAGCGGCGACAACGCGACTACGTGCTCGATCATCTCGACGAGCTCGTGGTGAAACCGATCGACGGGTTCGGCGGCACCGGGATCACCATCGGACCGCAGGCTGCCGAAGACGAGCTCAGCGCTCGCCGGGAGGAGCTGGTGAGCCTGCCGGAACGCTATATCGCGCAAGAGGTTTTGAACCTCTCGACCCATCCGACGTTCGACGGTACCGGGCTGTACCCGCACCACGTCGACCTCCGGGTGTTCGTGCACCTGCGTGACGGGCCCGACGGGGTGACGGCACACCCGGTGCCTGCTGCGCTGACCCGGGTCGCGCCGTCGGGAAGTCTGATCGTCAATTCGTCGCGCGGCGGCGGCGGCAAGGACACCTGGATCGTGAGCGAATAGGAGTTGTATGTGCGGCATCTGCGGTGAGATCCGATTCGACGGTCAGGTGCCCGACGTATCGGCGGTCGCCCGGATGACCGACGCGATGGCGCCGCGCGGACCCGACTCGGCGGGCACCTGGTCACAGGGAAACGTGGCGTTCGGTCATCGCAGACTCTGCATCATCGACCTCTCGTCGCGCGGTTGCCAGCCGATGGTCGACACCGAACTGGGGCTGTCCCTGGTGTTCAACGGCTGCATCTACAACTACCCCGAGCTACGTAGTCAGTTGCAGGGGAAGGGCTATCGCTTCTTCTCCACCGCCGACAGCGAAGTGATCATCAAGGCGTTCCACCATTGGGGCGAAGACTGCGTGTCGCATTTCAAAGGGATGTTCGCGTTCGTGATCACCGACACCGACACCGGGGTGGTCACGCTGGCCCGGGACCGACTGGGCATTAAACCGCTGTACTACACGCAGCAGCCGGGCCGGCTGCGGTTCGCGTCGTCGATCCGGGCGCTGATGGCGGGCGGGCCGATCGATACCTCGATCGACCGCATCGCGCTGCACCACTATCTGAGCTTTCACGCCGTCGTTCCCGCGCCACACACGATCTACAACGGTGCGCGCAAACTTGCTCCCGGCACCGTCCGGCGGATCGAGCCGGACGGGTCGAGCCACGAAACGCGCTACTGGACGGCGTCGTTCAGTCGACAGCCCGAGCACGCCGACTGGAACGAGCAGGACTGGCAGGACGCCCTGCTCGATTCGCTCGACACCGCGGTGCGGCGGCGCATGGTCGCGGATGTACCTGTCGGGGTGCTGCTCTCGGGAGGCGTGGACAGTTCGCTGATCGTCGCGCTGCTCGCGAAGGCCGGACAGCGCGACCTGGCGACGTTCTCGATCGGATTCGACTCCGCCGGAGGCGAATCCGGCGACGAGTACGCGTACTCGGACCTGATGGCGGAGGAGTTCGGGACCGATCACCATAAGATCCACATCGAGACCTCACGGCTGGTGCCGGCGGTACCCGAGGCGATCGCCGCGATGGGCGA
>CAJCHX010000855.1 GCA_903970215.1 Acidobacteriaceae bacterium | reverse complement strand
CGCCATGAGCAGCGACACGATCGCGTGGCGGGTGTCCCCCTCCACCGAGCGGGCACCCCCCTCGACCGGACGCACGACCACGTCGCGCGGCGCGTACGCGCCGACGCGAGAGGTCGCCTCACGGGTTTTCATAACACTATTGTTTCGTAAATAGGCCGCGCGTGCCAGCAAGGGCAGGCTAAGCTGACGGATCGGCCGCCCTGACGGCGCTCCGAAGCCGCACCGCCGTCAGCCCGAGGGGCCTACCCCGCGGTGGGTCCGCCGAGGAACCACACGAGCAGCGCACTCACGATCGCCGGCAACTCCAGCGGTACGAGGTGCGATCCGGGCAGCACCGCAAGCCTGCCGTCACCCAGCGCGCCGGCGACGGCGATGCCGTGCTCGACAGTGACCTCGTCGCGGTCCCCCTGCACGACGAGGGTCGGGCTCGTCACCGCACCGAACGTCGCGAGATCGAGTTCGGGCTCGGCTGCCCACATGGCGAGGGTCTTCTCGAGGACCACCGCGAAGTGCTCGGGTCCATCGGGCGACACCGGGTCGTAGCCCTGTCGCAGAAACGCGATCGCACCGTCGGACCGGAGCCATTCGTCCATGTCCGTGTCGGGCACCCGCCCGTCCGAGTTGAAGTACTGACCGATCAGCACCATGCGGTCGACGAGGTCCGGGCGCCGCAGCGCCACCAGCAGCGCCACGACGGCACCGTCACTCCAACCGACCAGATGGGCCCTGCCGCCGACGACCGTCTCGAGGTAGGCGACGGTGTCGTCCGCCATCACCTCGTACGACAGCGGCCCGTCGACATCCGCGGTGTGGGCGTGCGCGCGTCGCTCCGGGACGTACACGCGAAATCCCGCGGTGACCAGCGCAGGTGCCTGACCCGACCACCCGACGGCCGCGCCGAGCCCGCCGTGCAACAACACGACGGGCGCGCCGTCTCCGCGGACCTCGTGCCACGTCCGCAAGCCGCCCACGTCGACGTACTCAGCGGAGAAGCCGTCGAGAGTCGCAACCAACGATTCGGTCATACCCTCCTGCCTACCACCGAACACCACGGGTCGACACTGGTGAGATGCACGCCGATGCAACCGCTGCCGCTGCGCCCACCTTCGCCGCACTCGTGGCCGCGGCCAAGGCCCTCGCCCGGCGGGATCGCCCGGTGTTGTTGGGTGTGTGCGGTGCGCCCGGTGCCGGGAAGAGCACGCTCGCCGAGGCGCTGGTCGCCGCATCGGCGGCAGCGCCGCCCTCCGGCAGCGGCCCCGAATGGGTGGCGCACGTGCCGATGGACGGCTTCCACCTGGCCGACACGGAGCTCGATCGCCTGGACCGGCGAGCTCGCAAGGGCGCCCCCGACACCTTCGACACAGACGGCTACGCAGCGCTGCTCCGACGCCTCATCACCCCCGGCCGCACCTGCGTGACGTACGCACCGGCGTTCGAACGCACCATCGAACAGCCCATCGCCGGCGCGTTACCCGTCGACCCGCGTTGCCGACTCGTGATCAGCGAGGGCAACTACCTGCTGCACGACGGCGCGGGATGGTGCGACGTGCGCGCGGTGTTCGACGAGGTGTGGTTCGCTACGGTCGACGACGACCTCCGTCGGGAGCGACTGATCGCGCGCCACATCCGATTCGGCAAGTCCCCGGCCGCGGCCCGTGCGTGGGTCCGCGAGGTGGACGAGGTGAACGCCCGAACGATCATGGCCGGTATCAGCCGCGCGGACCGCGTCGTCGACGTGTCGGCCGTCCCGGCGGGCCACTATCCCAAGTAACGAGTGAGCCACTCCCCCAACCGCTTCCAGGCGTCTGCGGAGGCTGTGGGGTTGTACCGATCACCGGTGTCGTTGAAGAAGGCGTGATTCGCGTCGGGCTCGACGATCAGCTCGTGGACGAGCCCCGCCTTCTCCAATGCCTCGCGCGCCGCGGCCTCGGTGGAGGTCACGCGTCGGTCGAGCTGCCCGTAGAAGGCGAGCACCGCCGCCTGCTTCGAGGCGGCGAAGTCGGCCCCGTCGGGCAGCGGGCCGTAGAACGGCGACGCCACCGCCAACCGCGGCTCGCCCGCAGCGAGCAGCTGCCACACGAGCCCGCCGCCCATGCAGAACCCCACCACTGCGAGCTTCTTCCCCGGAACCCGTCGTACCAGCTCGTCGATCCCCGACTTCATGTTCGCCACGAACTCGGCGGCCGGGATCTTTCCCAGTGCGGCGGTGGCAGCCGCGGGATCACTGAAGCTCGCGGTGCCCCCCTCAGGCGAGAGCAGGTCGATCGCCAGCGCGGAGTAGCCGATCCCGGCGAACCGGCCGGCGACGCCGCGCACCCAATCGGTCAGCCCCTTGTTCTCGTGGATCACCAACACGGCGCCCTTCGGTGCCGGTGCCGCGACCCAGGCCCCCGACAGCTTCGATGCAGGCCCGGCCCAGCTGATCGACGTGGTGGGGAGGGCATGCTCCGAGCCGGGCGGCGGGGCGGACACCGACCCGGCCGGGCTAGCAGGGCTCGCAGGGCCGACAGGGCTCGCAGGGCTGGACGCCGGCGCCGTCCTCGTACTACTCGCGCAGGCGGCGATCAACGACGACGCGGCAACGGTGCCGAGGCCCAGCAGGCCGAGCCGCCGAAGCGCCTCGCGACGCGACATGAGCCCGTCGATGTGGTCGGTGGCGATCTCCTCCGCGATGTACCGCTCGTACTCCGTCACGTCGTCGATTCTGCTCGTCGGGCCGATACGGCATGCCCGCGCCGCGTGACCTCTCAGAAACCTGACAGCCGTTCCGACGCCGCACGACCGGCACCGGTGTCGGTCGGGGCTCGCCCGGACGGCAAGTACGCTGCAAACCGTGTCGCCGTCGGTACGAACTCCCACAGCCGTGAAGGCGGTCGGCGAGTACCTCGGCGTACGGCGTCCCGCCGCTCAACGCCCCGCGGACCTGGAAGGCACCGTCAACCGGCTGCACGACGACGAGGGCCAGTACCCCGACCTGCTGCCCGACGAGCGGCGGCAAGCCGCCCGGATCGCGTACTTCGGTGGCGTCGGAGCGGTACTGATGGCATTCGGCGCGCTCGGCGCCGGCGCGTTCCCGGTGGTCCAGAACCCGATCGCGGGTGTGCGGGTGTTCGGGCTGATGTTCCGCATGCTGCCCACCGCACTCACGGTGACGATGGTCGGCACGGCGATGCTCATGCTCGCCTGGGTGCTCCTGCGCCGATACACGGTCGGCTATCTGACCCCCGGGGTGCACCACCGGCCGCCGCCCGCGCGGCGGCTGAGCCGTCGCGCGTTCGACCGGATCCTGGCGCTGTGGTGTCTACCCTTCGTGTTCGCCCCACCCATGTTCAGCAAGGACGTGTACTCGTACCTGGCGCAGAGCGAGATCACCGCGCGAGGCATGAACCCGTACAAGATCGGGCCGGCGGCGGCCCTCGGGATCGACCACGTCTTCACCAAATCGGTGCCTAACATCTGGCGCGACACACCCGCCCCCTACGGGCCGCTGTTCCTCTGGCTCGGTCGCGGTATCACTGCCCTGACCGGCGAGAACATCGTCGCCGCCGTGGTCGCACACCGGATGCTGGCCCTGGCCGGTGTGGCGATGATCGTGTGGGGGCTGCCGAGGTTGGCCCGACGCTGCGGCATCAGCGAGGTGGCCGCGCTGTGGCTGGGCGCCGCCAACCCGCTGCTGATCTTCCACTTGATCGCGGGCATCCATAACGAGGCCCTGATGCTCGGGCTGATGCTGGTGGGCATCGAGTGGTGCTTGCGGGCGATCGACTCGGGCGCACCGCTGCTCGGCGGGCCGCCAGCCGCGTGGCTCCCGTCACGTACCGGCTGGCTGCTGCTCGCGGGCGCTGCGACGATGGCGGCCTCGAGCCTGATCAAGATCACGTCGGTGCTGGCGTTCGGCTTCGTCGGAATGGCCCTCGCACGCAGGTTCGGTGCGACGTTCCCGGACATCGGCGGGCACCCGCGGCGGTGGCGCGGCGCGCTTCACGAGCTCGGACCTGCATGGCGCCGCTCGGTGG
>CAJCHX010000854.1 GCA_903970215.1 Acidobacteriaceae bacterium | reverse complement strand
AATTCGGCTGCGGGCGCGGTCTGGGTGTTTACCTGGTCGGGGTCGGCGTGGGCGCAACAGCAGGAGATCACTGCGGATGACACGGCTGGTCAGGCCGCCAGCGGCGAGATCGGCGCCGGCCAGTTCGGTGAACCCGTGGCGCTGTCCTCCGACGCCGACACGGCTCTGGTAGGCGGACAAGCCGACAATTCAGATGTGGGGGCGGCGTGGGTGTTCGGCCCTGCCTCAGCGACACCGACACAAGCCGTGGTGCCACTGCCAAACCCCGCAGCAAGCTCGCCTCCGGCAACAAATCCACTGCCATCGAACGAGTTCACGATCACCGGCAGACGCGCCAACCCGAACGGCACGATTGTCCTCGTTGTCAAGCTGCCCGGACCAGGCACGCTGGCCGTACTCGGTACCCACGAGGACGTGGGCGGCGGCATCGCCAGCCTGCTCGAACCGGGTCCTCATCGCTTCGACTGGGGCCGCGCGATTGCGACGGCTACCAGAGGCGGCCCGATCAAGATCGGCTTGCATCCGGACCGCGACGCCAAAGCGCTCCTCGCCCGCCACCGCGAACACCGGTGGGGTTTGAACGTCACGGTCTGGATCACCTACACCCCGACCGCCGGCAACTCTCGCAGCGAACCAGTCCAGGTTCAGGTCCTCAGGAACGACTACGGCAGTGCCACATCGCGACCTCCCCCGACGGCCCCAGGCCACGGATACGTTAGCCCGAAGTCCGCCTCGTCGTGACCGCGTCTCGCGCTGAGCAGCCGCGGGGGCGTTGCCAGTCGACGCGCTAGGACCTCCTAGGGTTTCGCTAGTGTGTCCCCCAAGCGGTCAAGTTGCGGGAGGAGTGCAGGTGAGCAAGCTGTTGACGCGTGTCGCGCCCACGAGTGTCGCTCTCGCCATGGCCCTCGCCGGGGTCGCCTACGCCGAAGGAGGGGCGAGCGCGATTCACGACGGCGTCTACGCCCCCCACCTGGGAGCCGGGGCACAGGTGGACCTCTACGTCGACAAGAACGGCAAGGAACTCGGCAAGGGCAGCATCGGCGACCCTTACGCCCAAGGCGTCTCCTGCCCGGACACCAGTGCGATGACGAGCGCGGGCTATGGCACGTCCAGCACGATCATCTCGTTCGCCGTCCCCTACACGACGGCGATCCCGATCCGCAACGGAAAGTTCTCCTACTCGGGTCCCGCCTACGTGGACCCAAGCTACGACGCAACCCCGGGCACGAACCCCAACCCTGGGACCATCACGATCAGCGGGCGCTTCAAGACATCCGGCCACATCAAGAGCAACAAGACGATTGCGGTCACTGGCACCGTCTCGGAGTCGCTGTGTGGCACGACCATTCCGACAACGTTCTCGTTGTACTGGGAGAAAGGCCTGCAGCACGGGTAGCCAGAAGCTCCGCCGCCATCGCTCGCTGGAGGTGGCACGTGCTCACAGCCTCAGGCCCGGAGGCCCCGCGTCGATAGGCGCCGTCGCCACGAGGTTCGAGACCGCGAGCAGCGCGCGAGTCTGGTGGTAGGCGTCACGCCAGGCGTCAGCCTTGCTACCAATGACTGCGCCGTCGGCTCCGATCTCCGCGTGCCAGTCGCCGCCGACGCTGTCGACCTGCCTGGTGTCCACCCACTCAAGTGTCTGCTCGAGGCAGTCGAGGTACTCCCGGTCGCCCGTGGCCTCCCACATCGCCGCCAGCGCGAACATCGCCTCGGCCTGCACCCACCAGATCTTTTCGAG
>CAJCHX010000853.1 GCA_903970215.1 Acidobacteriaceae bacterium | reverse complement strand
TGAGCGGCGGGCGCGTCGGGCTCACCGGCGATGTGGACCGCCTCGACGCTGTTGCCGTCCGGATCCAGCAGGAACGCGCCGTAGTAACCCGCGGCGTAGCGCGGACGCGGCCCGGGGGCACCGGCGTCCGGGTGCCCGGCGTCGATCCCCGCCCGCCAGAAGGCGTCGACGGCCGCGTGGTCGCGGGCGCGGAAGCCGACGTGCAGCCCGCGGGTCACCGGGTGCTCGCGGTCGGTGGGGCCGATGCACCACGGGCCCCACTGGACCAGCCCGGGATCCGCGTGTTCGGGCTCGGCGCCGAGCGTGCCGAGCACCCTCCGGTAGAAGCGCTCGGAGGCGTCGAGGTTTGACACGGCCATGCCGACGTGGTCGATCACGGGCTGACCATACGCGTGATTTCCTCGAATATGAACTCGCTGAAGCACGCAATGAGGATGCGGCCGCTTCCGAGCTAGCAGTCGCGGTCACCGAGGCCGGCTGCAGCACGTCGCGAGTTGGCTTGACCGGACCACGCGCCACTTCGACAGCTGGCCTCCTGCTCAGCCAGACGTCGACGACGTCGTGGGCTGATCTCGCTCCTCCGCGCAGGAGGCCTCTCCACAAGTAAGGGACGTAGAGCCCGCTCAGTGATCCCATGACGAACATCAGGGCCTCCGAAGCGAAGGATCTACGTGTTGGGATGCCGGCTCGCAGTGGTCTCCCCGGGTATCGTGCGCTCTCGTGACAGAGAGCTTGTGGGACTCGACCGCGGAGGAGCTCCTGGGTCGTGCGTCATCCCGCGAGCCGACGCCGGGGGGTGGCGCGATCGCGGCGGTCACGGCCGCGTTCGGGGTGGGTCTGGTCTTGATGGCGATCGAGGTCACGATCTCGTCCGCGCAGGCCTCCGACGAGCCTCCGGCTCGGTTGGCTGACGGGCGCCGGCGAGCAGTGGCGCTGCAGGCCGACATCGTCGCTGCGGCAGATCGTGATGTCGCGGTATTCGACGCTCTGATGACCGGCTATCGCATGCCGCGCGAGTCAGATGACGAGCAGGACTCACGCCGGCGCGCCATCGACGACGCGACGATGACCGCCACGCATGCGCCTCTCGAGCTCGCCGAAAGTGCCGTCTCCGCAATGGCGCTGAGCGAGGAGATCGAACCGTGGGTGAAGCCGACGATCGTCAGCGATATCCAGGCCGGCCGCGACCTGTTGCGCGGTGCCGCCCTTGCCGCGTTGCGGACCGCGGATATCAATCTCGCCGTCCTGGAGCAGCGCGCACATCCCCAGGCGCCGGCCCTGCGCGCACGGCGTGACGCGCTCCAGCGTTGCGCCGCCGCTGCCGAGAAGCGCTCGTGACGGCACGGGTGATCGACGCCGCGCACGCCGCGGCACCGTTTCGCGCCGAGGTCCGCGCGGCGGTGGCGCGACTCGATCACCAGCTACGCATCGTGGGCCTGCTCAGCCAGTCGCAGGGACCGGCTCACACCTACGCCCAGTACGCCCGACGTGGCGCTGAAGAGGCTGGCGTCGCGATGGACATGTGGCACGTCGAGCCCGATCGGGCGGCCGCCGCGATCCGAGACGCCAACGCCGATCCCGCCATCGACGGAATCTTTCTCTACTACCCGCTCGCGGGCTCGGCCGAGGATCGCTGGCTGCGCGAGCTGGTCGATCCGCGCAAGGACATCGAGGCCATGCACAGCTTCTGGAGCCGGCTGCTCTACGAAAATCGCCGGTATGTCGACGACGCAACGTCGCTGCGGGCAATTCTGCCCTGCACGCCCCTCGGGATCCTGAAGCTTCTGCAGGCCGCCGGGGTGCGTGTCCGTGGCCGCGGGGTCAGCGCGCCGCTCGAGGGGCTCACGGCCTGCGTCATCAACCGCAGCGAGATCGTCGGGCGTCCGCTCGCCGCGATGCTCGCGAACGACGGCGCCACCGTGATCTCGCTCGACGTCGAAGGCGCCGTGCTCTTCGAGCCGGCGCTCGGACCGCGACACGCCCACGTCGTGCGCGACGCCGATCACGACCGAGCCGAAGCCCTGAGAGCGGCCGACATCGTGATCACGGGCGTGCCCTCTCCAGAGTTCGAGCTCGTCACCGCAGACGAGATCAGAACGGGCGCGATCTGCGTGAACTTCTCCCAGCTGCGCAACTTCGACGACTCGATACTGGAGGTTGCGTCCGCATTCATTCCACGCGTCGGACCGATGACCGTGGCGATGGCCACCCGCAACCTCGTGCGGCTGGCCGATCTGCCGCGCTCCGCCAGGTAACGCGGCCCGGACGCCAGCCCAGCCGTTGACGCCGCAAACCTCGTGTCTCTCGATCTCCGCCTTGGGGATCTCCGGCAATCGGCGCAGCAGGAGCCCCCGAAATCGCACGAAGACAGCCTCATCGCCGAGCAGCCCGAGGAGACACCCGGCAAGCAGGCGGGCGACCTGAGACCAGAGCGTTCCGACCACGAACACGTTCGCATCGCACAGCACGAACCAAGCCACCACATCGCGGTCCGCGCGGGACCGGCCGTCTACCGATCGCGAAACAACCGCCAGGGGTCATGTTCTCCTGCGTACGCTGATGAGGTGGAGAGAGTCGCGGGGTCTGTGGCGATAGAGCGCGCCGTCGCCCTGGCACGGCGGGCGATTGCTCCGTCGGGGATGGAGACCGCGGTCGTGGCGCTCGACGGTCTGGGTGGCGCAGGCAAAAGCACGCTGGCCGCTCGGGTCTCGGAACGTCTCGGCGGGGCGCTCATTGTCCACATCGACGATTTCGAGACTCCCCATGACTGGCTGAACGGATGGCCGCGGCTCCTCGAGCAGGTGCTCCAACCGCTCGCCGATGGCACTCCCGCACGGTTTCAGCGCTACGACTGGGACCTGGGACGACGTGCCGAATGGCACGACGTGCCCGCCGTCGAGCTGCTGCTCCTCGAGGGCGTGGGCTCATCGCGTCGCGAGCTTCGGAGATATCTCGCCGCTTCTGTCTGGGTCGCGACCTCACAAAGCGAACGCCTTCGTCGGGGGCTGGAACGAGACGGACCGCAGGCCCGCGTTCAGTGGCTGCGCTGGCAGGCCGCGGAGGACGCCTACGTCGCGCGCGACCACCCCGACCGGCTGGCCGACCTTTTCGTCAGCGGTGAGAACGGCGAACCCTGGCAAGGGCCCGGACGTCCTGATGAGGAACCCCCTCCCCGGGTCTAGCTCGGGCCGGTGCGTCGGTAGCCTCGGGGCGTGCTCCTGACGATTTCAACGACGCACCGTCCGGCGACGGATCTGGGGTTCTTGCTGCACAAACATCCGGACCGTGAGCAGTCGTTCGCGTTGCCGTTCGGGCGCGCGCGGGTGTTCTATCCGGAGGCCTCGGAGGAGTGTTGTACCGCGGCGTTGCTGGTCGATATCGATCCGGTCGGTTTGGTGCGGCGGGGTGGGCGCTCGGGTGGTTTTACGTTGGCTGAATACGTCAACGACCGGCCGTACGTCGCTTCGTCGTTTTTGTCGGTTGCGTTGGTGACGGTGTTCAAGAGCGCGATGGCCGGGACGTGTCAAGGCTATGAGGAGCTGGCGGCGTCGGCGATCCCGTTGGAGGCGTGGCTGCCGGTGGTTCCCGCGCTGGGTGGCGAGGACCTGGTGCGGCGTC
>CAJCHX010000852.1 GCA_903970215.1 Acidobacteriaceae bacterium | reverse complement strand
GCCCACCCGCAACACCACCCACGGCGCCGAAACCCGAGGGGAGATACTGCGCGTGGCCGCCGATATCGCGTCGGTCGACGGACTCGACGGCCTCACCGTAGGGCGCCTGGCCGATGAGGTAGCCATGAGCAAGAGCGGGCTGTTCGGGCACTTCGGCTCGAAGGAAGCGATGCAGCTCGCCACGATCGAGGCAGCCCGTCAGCGTTACGTGCAGGAGGTGATCACGCCGGCGCTGGCTGCGGAGCGAGGCGTACTTCGCCTGTACGCGCTGTGCGAATCCTTCTTGTCCTATGTACGACGCGCGGTCTTCCCCGGCGGTTGTTTTTTCGCCGCGGCCGCGGCGGAGTTCGGCGCGAAGCCACCCGGCACGGTGCGGGACCGCATCGCCGAGTGCCAGAACCAGTGGATCGACACCCTCTCGCGCTGCGCTCGGGACGCACGCGCACGCGGGGAACTCCGAGCCGACTGCGATCTCGACCAGCTGACCTTCGAGCTGGAAGCGGCACTCCTGTCCGGCAACTGGTATTTCCGCCTCCATGACGACCAGATCTACCTCGACCGGGCCGATCAGGCTGTTCGGACACGGCTGCTGACCGAAGCGACACCGACAGGACAGCGGATGCTGCACGCCGATAGGTGCCAGTAGGGCACCATCGCGCGGAGATGTTCAGCCCCGGATCGCTGGGTGGGGGATCAGCATCCTGCCTGAGCGGACGTCACCATCCGAGTTCTCCCGCGTCTTCCTGGAACGTGCCGGTCGGCCCGTCGGGCCCGATATCGGCCAGGCGTGCAACGACTTCGGCGCTGACCGCGGCGGGACGACCAGGGTGCGATTCGATACCGCCGCCGCCGAGTTCGGTGGCGGTGATGCCCGGCTCGACCGCGTTGAACTTCACCTCGCGCACCGCCTTGGCGTACTGGACGGTGAGCATCGAGACGGCTGCTTTGCTTGACCCGTACACGATCGCAGGGAACCGCGAGGCGGGACGCGACGGCTCGTGTGTGGCCCAGAACGACCCGAGCGCGCTGCAGACGTTCACCACTACCGGGTTGTCGGACTTGCGCAGTAGCGGTAACGCGGCCTCGGTGACCCTGATGATCCCCACGGCGTTCGTGTCGAACACTGCCAGCGCGCTCGGACCATCGAGCGCCTCACCGCCAGCGGCGCCGGCACGCATGGCGACGCCGGCGTTGTTCACCAGGACGTCGAGGCCACCCTCGGCCTCGATCCGAGCGAGGGCGGCTGCCACGGAGGCGTCGTCCGTGACATCGAGTTGGACGAAGTGCGCACCGATTTCCGCGGCCGCGGCCCGGCCACGCTCCTCGTCCCGAGCGCCGAGCCAGACCGTGTGACCGACGCCGACCAGCAGGCGCGCGGTTTCCTTGCCGAGCCCCTTGTTGGCCCCGGTAATGAGTGTCGTTGTCATCCCTACAGCCTCGACCGCGCGCGGGTCGTCAGCCAGCAGTCCAGTCTTCCTAGGACTGTCGGGGCCAGGAAGCCACGAGAGTCCAACAAGCAGATCGCCGACGCACTGTCACTATCGGTGCGCACCGTCGAAGAGCACATCTACAAGTTTCAATCCAACTCGGGGTCGGTGGACTGCCGCACACGAGCCGGCTCGAAGGTGCGGTCTGGCCCCTCGACCGTGCGCATGAATCATGGACGCCGCGGCTGCAACCGTGCGCGCGCCTTCACCAACCGCTCGTCAATCGCGACACTAGATCGCCCTGGCGGGCAAGCTTGCTGGAACCGCTCAAGGATTGCGACCTCGGCGGCGGCATCACCTGCTCTGCGGAACATGATGGCGGCTTGCTCGGTGTACCAAGGTGGGGGCGCAAAGCCGCGTGCGACCGCGTCGCGTTCGGCCGCACCGATGCATTCCGACAGAACCGCCAGAGCGTCGTCGTACTTCTTCTCACGTTTCAGCTGCGCAATGGGTGCGACCCATTCAGAGAAGTCGCGGCCGCGTACCAAGCGGCGCTCCTGATCCTCTGCCTGGGTGCCACCAGCGGCGAGGCGTTGGATCCGCAGCCGTGCGATGTCATCGATTTGCGCCGCGCTGGCTCGGCGTTCGCGCTCCGTTGCTGTCGTTCGCTCGGTGGGACAGAGCGTTATGCGCGCCGACGGTTTGGCCGCGTCCAGCATGGCTATCCGGCAACGCACTGCAACATCGCGATCACGAAACTCCTGACGGTGGATGAGTTCGCGGACCGGTCCTGAGTCGATTGCCCCGACACGGCCGATGATCTGCTGGTCGATGTAGATCGCGATGATGCCTGTCCGGCGGCCCGGGCGGCACAGTTCCCTTAGGACCGCGACGGTCTCGTACGGGGTCCCACGTGCGATCCCGGCAGCGTCGACGATCGCAATGACGGTGGCCAGATGATCACGCACGCCGACGGCGTCGATCTCGTCGGCCAGTTCGGTCTCGGCGACGGGACGAGGATCTGTCAGGATCAGCTCGTTGAGCGGTCCGGCGTCAGCCGGTCGTCTCGGGCCGATCGGGCCAGCGCTGGCATGACCCGCCAGAACCCGGGCACGCGCGAGCCGCGTTCTCAACGCTTTTGTTCCGTCGCCGTTCCAATCGGCACGGAAATACCGCTCTAGAATCGCTACTTCTGCGTCGTAGTTTTCGAGCGACCGATGAATGGTTGCAGCTCGTTCGGTCGGCCAGGCGGCTGGACGGGAGCAGCACACTGCCGCAACCCGCTCGGCCGCGTCGATACAGCGCGTCAGTAACTGCAATGCTCGGTCGTCGTCACCGTCGGCGCGTGCCTGTTCGATGGCGGGCCGATAGGTGTCGAAGTCGCGTCCATCGACTAGCTTCGCGGCTTCCGCCGCTTGGATACGACGCAGCTGCGCCCGCCGGGTCAGTCGTTCGGTCCCATCGGGACTGACGATGCCGGGCCATTGGGCACGGTCGACGTATGCCCACTCAGGCTCTCGTTCCCCGGTGGGGTCGAGCGTTACGCGCGCAGGCCAATCAGACTCCTCGTGGACGGCCCAGATCCGTGCAGAGACCGTCACACGGTCGCCGGATCGGTTGTGCTGCAACACCTCACGCTGGATGTCAGGCGCGATGTCTCGGGGCACGTACCCGACGTGCCGACCTTCGACGAACACTGCGACCGCATAGCGGTCATGCGGGTTCTTCGGTTCAGCGACGAGCTCGGCGTCGCGCCAGACCAACCCGCCGAGAGGTTTACCGGTGGCGCGAAACAACGCCGCGAATGACTGCGGCCGATACTGCTCGCCGACGACCTCAAGGTCTCTGACTCCCACCGGATGGACACCGCGCACGGCGGGCGGTGGGGCAGTTGCAGCCTGTCTGTGCGGGGGATTGGGTGGCGTGGAATGCGAATACGTCGGCTCGGGGCGCGAAGGTGACGCCTGAGGGACGGGGTCCATGCCTCTTGGGTGCAACTGGTCAGTGCGTGACTCGCCGGCGGTCTGAGATATTGTGCCCGAATCCTGCGGACCGGTAATCAGAGATCTCGATAAGTACCGCGATGGTTGTGGCTCCGCTTCGGGGCCAGCGAGATCGGCGGCAGGTCTGGCGGCAAGGACCTCATCGGCACGTGCACGGATCGGTTCGATCGATCCGGCCACTGGTGAATGATCTTCGATCGTCGGACGGGGACGGGCCGGCACCACTGGCGTCGAAGTCGGACCGGCGACCTTGTTGGACGGCGCGGCCGCGGCGGTTGTCGGCGTCGGCGCATCGAGGTTGATCTGGACGAC
>CAJCHX010000851.1 GCA_903970215.1 Acidobacteriaceae bacterium | reverse complement strand
TCGGATACGTCGGGTTCTATGCGGTGGGGGCGTACACGGTCGCGATCCTCACAAGTCCGTCGAGCCCCCTGTTCCACGGCCGCTCGCACGGCATGTTCACCAACACCGGGGCGTGGGCGTGGCTCGCGTGCCTGCCGCTCGCGATGCTGTTCACGGCCTTGTCCGGGCTGATCCTGGGCACCCCCACCTTGCGACTCCGGGGCGACTACCTCGCCATCGTCACCCTCGGATTCGGCGAGATCGTGCGGCTCTCGGCGGAGAATCTCACCGACATCACCAACGGCTCCCCGGGGCTGGACCAGCTGGCGTTCCCGCCGATCGGCAAGGCGGCGTCGAACAACTACGCGGGTGTGCTGTCCAACGGAAACAGTTCGGCGGTGGCCGACTTCGGTGTCTGGTGGTACTGGCTGGGGATGGTCCTGGTGATCGGGGTGCTCCTCGTGGTGGGCAACCTGGAGCGTTCGCGGGTGGGGCGCGCGTGGGTCGCCATCCGAGACGACGAGGACGCGGCGGAGATCATGGGGGTGCCCACCTTCCGATTCAAGCTGTGGGCGTTCGTGATCGGCGCGGGCATCGGCGGCCTCTCCGGCGCGCTGTACGCCGGCCAGGTGCAGTACGTGGATCCGTTGAACTTCAACGTGATCAACTCGATGCTCTTCCTGTGTGCGGTGGTGTTGGGCGGTCAGGGCAACAAGCTGGGCGTGATAGTGGGCGCGTTCCTCATCGTCTACCTTCCGGCGCGCGTGCAGGGCATCCAAGTGGGTAGTCAGTCGCTCGGCGACTACAAATATCTGTTCTTCGGAATCGCCCTGGTGGCGCTGATGATCTTCCGGCCACAGGGCCTGTTCCCAGCGCGGCAGAAGCTCATCGCGTTCGGGCGACGGGTGTACCGCGGCCTCACCCCCGAGGGGACGCGATGACCGAACCGGAATCGCACGAGATCATCGCCGAGCACGAGGAGATCATCGCCGAGGTGGTCGCGCCGCAACGCGACGTGGCGGCAGGAGTCGGCGAGACGCTGCTCGGCGTCGAGGGCTTGTCGGTCGCGTTCGGCGGACTCAAGGCCCTCGATGACGTCACGTTCGACATCCGCCGCGGCGAGATCCTGGGCCTGATCGGACCCAACGGTGCGGGTAAGACGACCTGTTTCAACGCCATCACCGGGGTGTACCGGCCGAGCGCCGGACGCGTGCTGTTCGACGGGGCGCCCCTGACCAAGGTCAAACGCAACCAGATCACGCGACTCGGGATCGCCCGGACGTTCCAGAACATCCGGCTGTTCTCGGAGATGACGGCGCTGGAGAACGTGGTCGTAGGGACCGATGCGCGACACCGCACGTCCGTGGTGGGCGCGGTGCTGCGACTACCGCGACACTGGGCGGAGGAGCGCGATGCCGCTGAGCGCGGCATGGCGCTGCTCGAATTCGTCGGGATCGGGCACCGTGCCGCCGTGCGGGCCCGCAACCTGCCGTACGGCGACCAGCGCCGGCTCGAGATCGCGCGCGCTCTCGCCACCGAGCCCAAGCTGTTGTGCCTCGACGAACCGGCCGCCGGGTTCAACCCGAGCGAGAAGTCCGCGCTGATGGACTTGATCCGCAAGATTCGCGACGACGGGTACACGGTGCTGCTCATCGAGCATGACATGCGGCTGGTGATGGGCGTGTGCGACCGGATCGTCGTGCTCGAGTTCGGGCGGAAGATCGCCGACGGACTGCCTGCCGAGATCCGCGAGAACCCCGCGGTGATCGCCGCCTACTTGGGGGTACCCGATGACGAGATCGCCTGATCCCACCCCGCCTGATCGCACCCCGCCTGATCCCGGCCCGGTCGAGCCGACGACCTCGTCGGCGCCCGAGCCTCTGCTCGAGGTGCGCGACCTCGTGGTGCGGTACGGCCGGATCGAGGCGTTGCACGGGATCGCCCTCGCGGTGGCGCCTGGCGAGCTGGTCACACTGCTGGGCGCGAACGGCGCCGGCAAGTCGACGACGATGCGTGCGCTGTCCGGGCTGCTCGCCCCCGTTCGCGGCGAGATCCTGTTCGAGGGCCGGGACATCACCCAGATGGCTGCGCATATCCGGGTCAAGGAGGGCATCGTCCAGGTTCCGGAGGGCCGGCGGGTGTTCCCGGGAATGACGGTGCAGGAGAACCTCGACATGGGCTGCCACGGGCGGAAGTTCCCGAACAAGTCCGCGTACCGCGACACTCTGGACTACGTGTTCGAGCTCTTCCCGCGATTGCTGGAGCGCCGCAAGCAGGCCGGCGGCACCATGTCCGGCGGCGAGCAGCAGATGCTGGCCATCGGGCGGGCGCTCATGGCCCGCCCGAGGCTGCTGTTGCTCGACGAACCGTCGATGGGGTTGGCGCCCATGGTGATCCAGCAGATCTTCGGCATCATTGCGAAGATCCACTCGGAGGGCACCACGATCCTGCTGGTGGAGCAGAACGCCCAGCAGGCGCTCAGTCGGTCCGACCGCGGGTACGTGCTCGAGACGGGCACCGTCACCGCCGCGGGGGAGGGCCGTGCTCTGTTGGGCGACCCGGCGATTCGGGCCGCCTATCTGGGCGTCGCATGACCGGCTCATAGCGAACTCTCGGGAACCGCCCAGCTCGGTGGCACGAAGCGCAGAAAGGCTGGCCCGCGTGAACCGCCCTCTGGATCGTGCACGCCTGCATCGCCTGCTCTCGGAACGTGGCCCGCTCGCCCTCCTCCTCGTCGCGACCGCGGTGTTCTACGCGTGGAACATCACGGTCAACCAGATGGGCAACTCGTTCTATGCGGCCTCGGCATGGGCCGGCTCGCAGAGCTGGAAGGCTCTGCTGTTCGGGTCGCTCGATCCCGGCGACTCGATCACGGTGGACAAGCCGCCGGTGTCTCAGTGGGTGATGGGCCTGTCCGGGAAGATCTTCGGATTCTCGAGCGCGTCGATGCTGATTCCGCAGGTGCTGATGGGTGTCCTGTCCGTGGCCCTGCTGTACGGGGCGGTGCACCGGGTGGCCGGCCGCACCGCGGGCCTGATCGCCGGATCGCTGTTGGCCTTGACCCCCGTCGCGGCCCTGATGTTCCGGTACAACAACCCGGACGCGGCGATGGTGACCCTGATGATCGTGGGCGCGTACTGCACGGTCAGGGCGGTGCAGGGCAAGGGCGGACGATGGCTGGCTCTCGCGGGCGTCGCGCTGGGATTCGCGTTCCTCGCGAAGATGCTCGAGGGGCTCATGGTGCTACCCGCCTTGGGATTGGCGTACCTGATCGCCGCTCCGGTCACCGTCGGCAAGCGAATCGCGCACCTGCTCGGCGCCGCGGCGGCGCTGGTCGTCTCGGCCGGCTGGTACGTGGTGTTGACGATCCTGTGGCCCGCGGATTCGCGGCCGTACATCGCGGGCTCGACCGACAACTCGTTCATGAACCTGGTGTTCGGTTACAACGGCTTCGGGCGACTGCTCGGGGATCACAACGGTGGGGGCGGATGGGGGTCGCGACCGGCGGACTGCCCGGTGCCGGAGTTCGTCACACAGATGCGCGAGCGGATGGCTCATCACCATGGCGGCTTCGGTCCCTTCGGAGCAGACCCGGGGCTGTCACGATTGTTCACCGGCGAGTGGGGCTTCGAGATCAGCTTTCTGCTGCCCGCGGCGCTGTCGGCGCTCGTGCTCGCATTGATCTCGCGGGGTCGGGCGCCACGCTCCGACCTGATGCGGGTCGGTCTGATCGTGTTCGGCGGGTGGATGCTGGTAGACGGGTTGGTGCTGGCCGAGATGAAGCGGGCCGCGTCGTACTACAGCCTGTCGATGGCCCCCGCGGTGGCGGCGACGCTGGCGCTCGGTGCGATCGAGATGTGGCGGCGACGCGACCGGTGGACCGGACGAGCCGGCCTCGCTGTGCTGGTCGCACTCGGCGGAGGCTGGGGCTTCGTGCTGTTGTCGCGGGACACCTCGTTCGCGCCCGCGATGCGGTGGATCGTGCTGGTGGCCGCGGTGGCGGCCGTGCTGATCGTGCTGATTCCCGGCCGCCGGATCGCGAACGCCCGGTCACGGACGGCCTTGGTGGCAGTGGGACTGGCGTCGGCGGCGGTGGCCGTTGTGGGCGGCTCTGCGGCGTATGCGGTGGCCGCGGTCGCCGACTCGCATGCCGGACCCGGCCTCGTGATCCGGCCCGATGCCGGCTTCGGCGGCGGATTCGGCCTGAACACTCCGAACGCCGATGTCGACGCGTTGCTCGCGAAGACCGACACCAGGTGGGCGGCGGCCGTCAACGGCTCGATGCAGGCGGCCGCGCTCGAGCTGAACACTCATAAGTCGGTGATCGCAGTCGGCGGGTTCACCAGCCAGGACCCCTCGCCGAACCTCGCGCAGTTCCAGGGCTACGTGCGAGGTCATGAGGTCAGCTACTTCATCGTGGCGCCCAACCGCTGGGGCGGCGGGGATGCCGCTACCGACCAGCAGGACACGAACCCGGAGTGCAACATCGGCTTCGGTGGCGGTGGCAACTCGACCACCGATCAGGTGACCGCGTGGGTGCAGAAGTACTTCACCCCCGTCACCGTCGGTGGGATGACGGTGTACGACGTGACGAACCCGCCCCCGGCCGCGTTGGGAACGCAGTAGCGGCCGTGTCCCGGCTCAGTACCACCAGGGTCCGGGACAGATGCTCTTGTTCTTGCGGAGCGCCCATCTGACCTGGTGCGGTGGGTCACCGCACCAGACGTATGCCGGGTGGTCGGGCGGGGTGGCCGAGCTGATCGGTGGCGTGTAGGTGCAGGTGTTGCGGATCCCGTCGGGTATCTCCTGCCATGGCGACGGGCCGGTCTGCCCAGCGCACCAGACGAGCGGACGGTGCGCCCGGGGAGTCGAAGTCGCCGGGGGAGAGGCGGTCCCGGTCGATCCAGCAGACGGTGTCGGAGGCGGAGGCGGAGGCG
>CAJCHX010000850.1 GCA_903970215.1 Acidobacteriaceae bacterium | reverse complement strand
GTACCAGATCGGGCCGCTCGACCGGTAGCGAACGAATGGCCGCGCGGTGGGTTCGGGAGCCGGTTGGCGAGTGCTCACCGGACGACCATACCGCGACCCTCGGCGGGCGGGCAACGGTTGCCCGCGGCAACGGTGTCGGGCAACCCTCTCGCTCAGAAAGAGCTCTGAGCAGCACTTTCAACGTCCAAAATTGCCTGTATTTACGGGAACCACTGAGTGTAAAAGCCGTTTCTAAGCCGTGGGTCGCAGGTTCGAGTCCTGCCGAGGGCGCTCGTTTGTGCCTGCGTGTGTGTCTGTTGCTGTCTGTCGTCCTGGGGGCTGGGCGGAGAGAGGCGACCCCGGACCTCGCTCGTTGGGTGCGAACGTCCGCCCTCAGGTGGAAGCGGGCGTCCGCAGGGACCCGACCGGATGGTATGACTGAGTTATACTCCGACGTGTGAAGACGGCCATTTCCCTTCCCGATGAAACGTTCGCGCGGGTCGAGCGCGCCGCCAAGCGCCTGGGCGTGTCACGCAGCGAGTTCTTCGCGCGGGCTGCCGAGCGCTGGCTGGACGATCTCGGTGGCGAGCAGACCACCGACGCGATCAATCGCGCACTGGCCCAGACCCCGCAGGACACGGCGTTCGTCGCTGCCGCGGCGCAGCATCTGGCCACACGATCTGACGCGTGATCGCGCGTGGGGAGCTGTGGTGGGCCGATCTCGGCCTGCCCCGCGGGTCAGCCCCAGCGCTGCGCCGACCGGTGCTGATCATCAGCGCCGACCAATACAACCGGTCGACGTTGCAGACGGTCACGGTCGTGGTGCTGACCGGCACCATGCGCCTCGCGGCGCTGCCCGGGAACGTGACTGTCCCCACCGATCTCGGACTACTGCCCGAGGCCTCGGTCATCAACGTCACCCAGATCGCGACGATCGATCGAGAGGCGCTGGAGGACCGTATCGGTGTGATTCCAGACTGGCTGCTGACCCAACTCGACACCGGAGTCAGCCGGGCGCTCGGCCTACACCACGCCTGACCCGCGTCGACGTTGGTTGTCTGCCGATGTGCTGCGTAGCAGTTCTGCTACTTTCGTGTCATGGCGACGATCCCCCAGAAAGAGCTGCGCAACAACGTCGGGGACGTGCTGCGCCGCGCCGAGAGCGGAGAGCGCTTGACGGTGACGGTGTCCGGCCGTCCTGTTGCCGAATTGGGACCGATCCGCGCCCGGACCTGGGTCCCGGCCGCGGAGCTCGCCGACCTCTGGGACCTGCCGGCCGACGCGACACTCACCGACGACCTGAAGCGGTTTGATGGGGCGCTTGACGACCCCTGGAGTCAGTAGATGCGCGCGGTCCTCGACACGTCGATCCTGATCGCGGCACGCCCCATCGACGAGGACCTGGAAGCAGCGATCAGCGTCGTGTCGGTCGCCGAGTTGCATTTCGGGCTGCTGGTCGCCCGCGGCGACGACGCGCGAGCAACCCGTGCCGCGCGCCTGGGCATGATCGAAGCGCGCTTTCCCGATCCGCTTCCCGTCGACGATCGTGTCGCCCGCGAATGGGGCCATCTCCAGGCCGTCGTCGCGGCCGGCGGAGGCCCGCCGCGTCGCCGTGCGGCAGACCTCGCCATCGCCGCGACCGCACGCGTACACCGAGCGATTCTGGTGACCGACAATCGCAAGGACTTCACCGCCGTCGCACATCTACTCGAGATCCGAACCCCCGGATAGCCCCCGTCCGATCCAAAGCGGCCCTCGCATGCGGTATCGCCTCGGGTCCAGGGCCGGGAGTGCTGACGTCACAGTCGCCGCAGCGACTCTGACGCGAGCACCTGGTCGGCGACGATTGCAGGTACGTGCCGCGGCGGCTTGATCGATGTGCTCTTTCGCTTCTGCTCCGGCGACGAGCCAGAGGCGGGAAAGGCGCTAGCGCTCGCGAGCTGCAGCCAACCCGAGGGCGCCCCCGAACCCGAGAAGCGCCAATCCCGCAACACCGTCCGCGACCTTCATCGCCCGCTGTCCGAGTGCCCGACGCGAGATTGCCGTCAACGACGCTAGCCCAGCGGTCGCGGCGAAACTGCCAACCGAGACACCAGTGACCAGCAGAATGGCCTCTGAGGTTGTTCGTGTCGCGCCGGCAGTGCTTGCCGCGGCGAAAACCGCCGCCCAAGAGGCGATGGTCAACGGGTTTGATGCAGTGCCGCCGAGAGCGGTCAAGAATGCCGCGCGTGCCGTTGCCGACTCTGCAGGCGTCTCTCCACCAGCCCTAACTCGCCACGCACTCCAAAGCGTGCGGAGACCCAGCCAGATCAAGACCACCGCACCGACGAGACCAAGCATCAGTCGGAGAGGACCAATATCGAGAAGTGGGGCGACACCAGCGGCGCCGGCCGCAGCGTAAAGCCCGTCGATGAGCGCGATCGCGCCGCCGATGGCGAGACCAACCGTCCACCCGTTGCGCAGGGTGTTACGGATGAGGAACAAAGACATTGGGCCGATCTGCGCCCCGATCCCGGCGCCGAGGCCGACCCCCACCAAAGTTGCGTGCATCTTGCCAGTCAATCAGCGGTGCTTCGGTTCTGCACCCACGTCAAAGCAGTCGTCCTGGAGTGAGACCGGGAGTGGCAGGTGCCGCTCGAGGCTTGTTGGGCGGGGTGAGGTGCGTGCGCGCGCACGCACATGCGCGGTATGATCCGCCGCAGTCATGTCGGAAGAAGGTCCCATCAAGCCGCGCCATACCGTGGCTCAGATCATCACCTCTGAGCAGCAGGACGCGTGGTGGGCCCTGCTCTTCATCCACGCGACGGTCACCGATCGGATCGACCGAGAGCTGCAGCGGCGCCACCAGATCTCGTTCAGCGCCACCGAGATCTTGTGTCGTCTCTACGACGAAGAGCCCCAGTCGGTGCGCTCGCTTGCCGGCATGCTGGTCAGCGTCAGTCCCACCCGCGCCTCGCGCGTCGTTCAGGAACTGGTCGATGCCGGGTACCTGCAGCGCGGCGCCGATCAGGGGGACGGGCGCAAGTCGTTGATCAGCTTCACGCGAGAGGGCCG
>CAJCHX010000849.1 GCA_903970215.1 Acidobacteriaceae bacterium | reverse complement strand
TGACCGTCACCGAGACCCTGCCCGCCGGTGTCACGGACTACGTCTCGTGGCAGCGCTGGCCGCGCTGGTGACGCCGCAGGTGCCGCGGTGACGTCGGGCGCCGTCGTGCGGCTCGTCGACGCGGCCTTCGGGTACGGCGCCCGGGCGAGCCCAGCGACGGGGAATCCAACCCGGGCGAGCGCAGCGACGGGGAAACGGTTCTCCACGCTGTGGTCGCACCTGAACCTCGAGGTGGCACCCGGTGAGTTCATCGCGATCCTCGGCCCCAACGGCGCGGGCAAGACGTCGTTGCTACGGGTCCTGCTGGGACAGGCTTCGCTGTCGGCCGGCACCGTCGACGTCCGCGGCGCGGTCGGCTACATCCCACAGCAGCGACCGCTGGACCGGTCCGTGCCGTTGCGCGGGCGCGACCTGGTCGGCCTCGGCTACGACGGGGCCCGGTGGGGCATCGGATGGCGGCATCGACGTCAGCGCCGGGCGGCCGTCGACGCAGCGCTGACACAGGTGGGTGCCGGCGCGCTCGCTGACGCCCCCGTAGGCAGCGGCAGCGGCGGCGAGCAGCAGCGCCTGCGGGTGGCACAGGCGCTGGCCTCCGATCCGGCCGTACTGCTCTGTGACGAGCCGCTGCTCTCGCTGGACCCGGGCAATCAGCAGCTCGCGGTCTCGCTGATCGAGCGCCGCCGGCGCGAGTTCGGAACGGCGGTGCTGTTCGTGTCCCACGAGATCAATCCGATCCTGCGGTACTGCGACCGGGTCCTGTACCTCGTGGACGGCCGGTTCCGCATCGGTCCGACCCACGAGGTGATGACGTCCGAGGTGCTGTCCCGGCTGTACCGGGCGCCCGTCGACGTGGTCAGGGTCCGCGACCGACTCGTGGTGGTGGAGGGAGGCTAGATGGACCACTTTCGCGGCATGTTCGACACCGACCTCACCTGGGAGCTCTTGCAGCAGGGCTTCGTGCAGCAGGCACTGGTGGCGGCCGCGCTGCTCGGTGTCTTGGCGGGTGCGCTGGGCCCACTGATCGTGTCCCGGCAGATGGCGTTCAGCGTGCACGGCACGTCCGAGCTGTCGCTCACCGGCGCGGCGTTCGCGCTGCTCGTCGGTTTCGACGTGAGCGCGGGTGCGCTCGTCGGCGCGATCGCGGCCGGCGCGGTCTTCGGCCTCCTGGGCGTGTACGCGCGCCAGCGCGACGCCGTGATCGGCGTGGTGCTCGCCTTCGGATCGGGCCTGTCGGTGTTGTTCCTCGCGCTCTACCCCGGCCGGCAGGGCACGGCGTTCTCGCTGCTCACCGGGCAGGTCGTCGCGGTGGGGGTACACGGCATGACGGTGCTGGCGATCGCCACCGTGGTCGTGCTCGCGGTGTTGGTGGTGTTGTATCGGCCGCTGTTGTTCCTCTCCACGGACCCGGACGTCGCAGCGGCGCTCGGAGTGCCCGTGCGGTTGCTCACCGTGGTGTTCGCGATGCTGGTCGGCGCGGCCGTGGCGCAGGGCGTGCAGATCGTGGGGGCACTGCTGGTGATGTCGCTGCTGATCACGCCGGCCGCTGCCGCGTCACACGTGACCAGTTCGCCGACGCGGGCCACGGCCTTGTCCCTGGCGTTTGCGCTCACCTCCGCGGTGGGCGGAATCGTCCTGTCGCTGGCACCGGCACTGCCGGTCTCGGTGTTCGTCACCACCATCTCGTTCGCCATCTACCTGGTATGCCGCGCGATGGGACGGCACAGAACAACCGTGCCGAACGTGGACGTGCCCACGGTGCACGGTATGCAGCGGGCACGCTGAGCACCCGACTACCGTGGGGCCGGTGCGCATCGATCTGAACGCCGACTGCGGCGAGTCCTACGGCGCGTGGACCCTCGGCGACGACGCGCGCCTCCTCGGCATCGTCAGCTCCGCGAACATCGCATGCGGCTTCCATGCCGGCGACCCCACCACGTTGCGGGCGACATGCGCGACCGCGGTGGCATCCGGGGTGCGGATCGGGGCGCAGGTCGGGTACGCCGACCTGCGTGGATTCGGCCGACGATTCATCGACGTCCCCTACGCCGATCTGGTCGCGGACGTGGTCTATCAGATCGGGGCGCTGCAGGCCCTCGCGCGCAGCGTCGGCGGTGACGTCTCGTACGTCAAACCGCACGGCGCGCTGTACAACGCCATCGTGTCGCACCGGCGGCAGGCGGAAGCGGTCGCGGAGGGGATCGGAGCGTGCGCGCCCGGCCTACCGGTCTTGGGCCTGCCCGGTTCGACCTTCCTTCGGGTGGCCGCGGACGCGGGCCTGCGCCCCGTGGTCGAAGCGTTCGCGGACCGCGCGTACACGCCCGACGGTGCGCTGGTCCCCCGCTCGGAGCCGGGCTCGGTGCTCCACGACCCGGACGAGATCGCGGCGCGAGTGGTGCGCATGCTGGTTGACGGCACGGTCGAAGCGATCGACGGCAGCGAGGTCGCCTTGGCGCCGGAGTCGGTGTGCGTGCACGGAGACACCCCCGGCGCGGTCGTGGTGGCCAGCCGGTTGCGCACGGTGATCGAGGCCGCCGGCGCGGTGATAGCGCCGTTCAGCTGAGGCGCTCCGACCCGGCCGCCAACATCTCCACGCAGTGCGTGACCAACAGATCGCGCGACACGGTGAGCCCGCCACTGAGGAACTGGGTGAACAACGCGGTCAGCGCACCGACGAGTTCGACGGCGGTCATGGCGCGCGTCTCCACGGGTGCCGTGGCGGGCAGAGACGCCTCCACCAGTGCGAAGAAGTCGGGCATGTGGCCCAGGCTCAACGCGGACAGCGCCGCGTCGCGATATGGGGCAAGCAACATCACCCGCCCCATATCGGGGCGGTCGATCATCAATCCCACGAAGGCGTCGACGGCGGCCCGGGCCAGCTCCGCCGGGCTCGTGACGGGCTCCGCGACAGCGGCGACCAGGGCGGCGCGGGCCTGCTCGCTGACGTCGTCGTAGACGGCACGCACATAGTCGTCGCGGTTGCCGAAGCTCTCATAGAAGTAGCGCTCGGTGATGCCCGTCGACCGGCACACCGCGCGGACGTTGACCGCGGGACCGTCGGGTGCCCCCAGCAGTTCGACGCCCACGTCGAGCAGCGTCCGCCGTCGTGCGGCGCGGCGCTCGGCGAGCGAGTCCTCGGCGCCGGGTCGTGTTCCGCCGGTCTGCGCTGCCGACATCCGCTCCCCTCCGTGAGGCCGATCGCGGTGCGCTGCGGGACCGGATGGATCAGCGCGCCTCGTTGCGCGCCAGCCAGTCACGCACGTAGCGGCGACCGCTCTCGTACTCTAACCGCTCCGCGCGGACCGAGACCGCAGCCGCCGCGGAGGTGACGACGTTCACGGCGACCGCGGCCGGCACGTACCATGGCATCGTCGGGGGGAGCCCCAGCTCGCGCACGCCCGAGCGGCCTGAGAAGTACGTCTGCACGCCGAGTAGCCGGCTGCGGTTGAGTCGGCGCGTCGTGCCCTGTAGCCGGCGGTAGTTCATCGCGCCCCAGTACCGCTGGAGTGCGTCCGCGAGCACCCGCGAGTCGGCATCGGGACCGGGCGCGAACCGGGCCAGCTGGTAGAAGTAGCGACGGCCCGTGTTCTCGTCGGTCGGGAGCCATTCGTCGCGGACCCCCATGAGCCACCCGACGTACCGCCACAGGTGCATGACATCGCGGCCGTCGGCCGGGGGGACCACCCGGCCCAGCATCCGGATCTGGAGCAGAAACGTCGTGGAGAAGAGGGCCAGAGTCGCGGCCTGATCGGCCTGGTTGATGGGGCTGCCCCACTCCCGCGGGTCCCAGCCTTCGCTCGCGGCCAGGTGTCGGTTGACCAGAGCGTGCATGAGCCGCACGTGAACGGTCAGCTGCCAGCCTCGGCCGTCGCGATCCAGCCCGCCGGGCAGCATGCACTCGTACCACCAACGCACCGTCTCCGCGACCCTGCGTCCGGTGCCGTCGCCGACGAGGCGTCCGGTGGCGACCAGCTGGCGGGTCGTGGCAGAGGATCGATAGCCGTTCATCAGCGACCCGGTGGACAAGACATCCATAGCCGTCCGGCCACCTCGGAGGCACACCCGGGCCCCTCGGGCGAGGGTATCGGGGTCGAGCCATGCGGGTGGGGCCTCGACCGTGGCGAAGAAGTCGCGCAGCGCGGCGGGGGCGTCGGCGGGGACACCGCGGTCGAGCGCCGCTCGGAACTGCGCCATGTCGACGGTGCCGTCGGCGAGAGCGTCCGCGAGAGCCGCAGCCTGCTCGTCGACGTCGAGCACCGCCTTCGCGCACCGTCGCCGGACGTAGCCGTCCAGCTCCGCGCCGCCCCGGATCAGCAGCTTCAGCGGCCACACCGAGCCGCGCGCCCAGCCGGGATCGCGACCGAACCGAGCGATCGTGGTCGGATCCAGATCGATTGCGGTCACGGCGCCACCTCCAACTGACAACATGCGTTGTCATGCTGTGGCCGACGGTACCACCGCGGGTACCTGTTGCGCTATCGCCGGCTACGCCCTGCGCTGACGCGCGAACTCGGCGAGGACCACGCCCGCGGCGACCGAAGCGTTGAGCGACTCGACCGACGAGGCGATGGGGATCGAGAGGATCGAGTCACACGTCTCGCGGACCAATCTGGACAGACCCTTACCCTCCGAACCCACCACCACGACGGTGCCGGTACTCGCGTCGTAGTCGTCCAGCAACACGTCGCCGCCGGCGTCGAGGCCGACGATCTGCAGCCCCGCCGCCGCGTAGTCCGCCAACGTCCGATTGAGATTCGCGGCCTGGGCGACGGGCAGCCGGGCCGCGGCACCGGCAGAGGTTCGCCAAGTCACCGCTGTGACCGACGCGGTCCGGCGTCCCGGGATCACGACGCCATGTCCGCCGAACGCGGCGGTAGAGCGGATCACGGCGCCCAGGTTGCGCGGGTCGGTGATGTTGTCCAGCGCGACGATCAGCGGGGTCTCGCCCCGCTGCCGGGCCCGGGCGAGCAGGTCATCGGGATGCGCATAGACGTAGGGCGGTACCTGCAGCGCCAGCCCCTGGTGCAGACCGTTCTCGCTCATCCGGTCCAACTCCGGGCGCTGCACCTCGAGGATCGAGATCCCCCGGTCCGCCGCGGTCTGCACCGCCTCGGTCAGCCGCTCGTCGTTCTGTGCACCGAGCGCGACATACAGCGCCGTCGCCGGCACCCCCGCACGCAGGCACTCGACCACGGGGTTGCGGCCGAGCACGTACTCGGGGCCGTCATCGCCCACGCGGCCGGTACGGGCGCCCCGGCCCCCGGGTCGGCCGCCGTTGCTGGACGACTTGGCCGCGGCCTGAGCCCGCTTGAACTGCGGGTGGTTGGGTCGCATGCGAGCGGGCGGCGTGGCGCCGCGGGCCTCGAGCCCGCGCCGCCGAACACCACCGGAGCCCGTGGTCTGGCCCTTCTTGGTGCCTTCTCTGCGGATAGCGCCGCGGCGCTGGGAGTTTCCGGCCATGTGTGTACTGCCCTTCAGGATCGATTCGCGGTCGAGCGAGCGGTGAGCCGCCCGGTCGAGTCGGCGGCGGGCCGCCCGGTCGAGTCGGCGGCTAGCCGCCAGGTGGAGCCATCTGCACCGTCGGTCACTTCGACGCCCGCAGCCTTGAGCCGGTCACGCGCGGCGTCCGCCTCCGCCCAGTTCTTCTCGGCGCGCGCGACGGCGCGCCGCTCCAGCTCCGCTCGCACGAGTACATCGAGCGCGCCGCGCGCGGCCTCGTCATCACGCGTCTCCCCGGCCCAGTGCGGGTCGAGCGGGTCGATCCCGAGCACCCCGGTCATCGCCCGGATCGACGACGCGTAGGCAACGGCGCCTGCGACGTCGCCCGACTCGAGCGCGGTGTTGCCCGCGCGAACCGCGGCGTGTACCTCGGCCAGCGCACGAGGTACGGCCAGGTCGTCGTCGAGCGCCTCTGCGAAGGCGGTGGTCCACGTCCCGACGGGCACGGCCGACGCCGCATCCGAGGGACCTGCGGGGGCGTCGTGGACCACGCGGTCGGCGACGCGGTGCACGAACGACTCGATCCGGCCGTACGCCGTGACGGCCTCGTCCAAGGCGCCGTCCGAGTACTCCTGCATCGACCGGTAGTGCGCCGATCCCAGGTAGTACCGCAACTCCACCGCGCGGAACCGCTGCAGCAGAACGGGAATCGAGACGACGTTGCCCAGCGACTTGCTCATCTTCTCGCCGGACATGGTGACCCAGCCGTTGTGCAGCCAGTACCGGGCGAATCCGTCGCCTGCCCCGTGCGCCTGCGCGATCTCGTTCTCGTGATGCGGAAAGATGAGATCCATTCCACCGCAATGGATATCGAACTCGGAGCCGAGATACGAGGTCGCCATCGCCGAGCACTCCAGGTGCCACCCGGGCCGCCCGGGGCCCCAGGGCGACGGCCAGGCCGGCTCACCGGGCTTGGCGGCCTTCCAGAGCGTGAAGTCCAGCGGGTCGCGCTTACCCTCGCCGACGGACTCGCCCTGCTGCACGTCATCGACCTTCTGCCGCGACAGCGCTCCGTAGTCGGGAAGCGAGCGGACCGAGAAATACACGTCCCCTCCCCCGGTGACGGTGTCCTCGGTGGTACCGGCGTAGGCGTGGCCGCGCTCGACCATGCGCTCCATATAGGTGATCATCTGGGTGATGAATCCGGTCGCGCGCGGTTCCGCAGAGGGCGGCAGCACACCGAGCGCATCGTAGGCGCGCGTGAACTCGCGCTCGTGCGTCGCGGCCCATTCCCACCAGGGCCGGCCGGCCTCCGCCGACTTACGCAGGATCTTGTCGTCGATATCGG
>CAJCHX010000848.1 GCA_903970215.1 Acidobacteriaceae bacterium | reverse complement strand
GCTCGGCAGGACCCGTCCGCGGCACTCACCGAACCCGATGGGTGCCCGGCCGGGGTGAGACGCTCGTCCACGGATGGTGACCTCGTCGCCGTCGAGTAGGAAAGTCCGTGTTTCGCCCGAGGGCAGCCGGATCTCTTCCTGACCGCCGCGGCTCAGCTCGAGAAGACTGCCCAGACCCGTTTCGTCGGCTGACGAGATCGTGCCGGTCCCGAGGAGGTCGCCGGCATTGAGTTCGCAGCCTCCCGCAACGTGGTGAGCGATGAGCTGCGCGACTGTCCAGTACAGGTGCTTGCTCGAGCTGCGCGAAAGAGTCAGGACCGGCATGTCCTTGGCTCGCATGGTGGCCGTCGACATCTCGACCTCGAGGTCGATGTCGAGTCCGCCGACCGCGAGGTCGAGGTCGTTGCTGAGGTAGTCCAGAGGTGTCGGGTCTCCGGCGGGTCGCGTGAGTGCGCAGCGATACGGGGCCAACGCTTCCGGTGTGACCACATAGGGCGAGACACTGGTCGCGAAGCTTTTGGACAGGAATGGTCCTAGTGGTTGGTACTCCCAGCTTTGGATGTCACGTGCCGACCAGTCATTCAGCAGGCAGTACCCGGCGACCTGCTCAGCCGCTCGAGCGATTGGCAAGACCGTTCCGGGGGTAGGCGAATCGCAGAGCCATACGCCGAGTTCGAGCTCGAAATCAAGACGACTGCTGGGTTCGAAGCTAGGAGATCCGTCGGGCCCTGCAACCTGGCCACGTGGCCGCACGACCGAATTGTCGGATACGTGGACCGTGGACGCCCGCCCGTGATATCCAACCGGTATCCACTGATAGTTCGGCAGAAGGGGGTTGTCCGGGCGAAACAGCATGCCAACCCTTCGGGCATGATGTATGCCGGCATAGAAATCCGTGTAGTCACCGACTCGCGCAGGGAGCCGAAACTGCACGTCATTCACCGGTGTCAGCATCCTGGCCACGGTGTCGCGCTCAGGAGCGCCCTCGCGAAGGAGCGCGTGTACGGCGTGGCGTAGCGCTTGGCGCGGAGCTGCCCCCAGCGCGAAAACATCATTCAGCGAGCCGTTGCGCCCGGCTGCAGTCGCCGCAGCCAGCGCCGCAGGGTCTCCGATCAGCTCCGCCGCCACCACAGCACTCAGGTCAAGAATGTGATCACCGATTCGCACGCCAGCGCGGCCCGGTTCCTCAATGTCGGTGCCGCGGGCAAATATGCACAGGGGCAGGTTCTGGACCGGGAAATCAGGATGGTCGTCCGCGCCGGGCACCCACGACCCGATGAGCGGATCGTGAGTGTGGTCGAGCAAGAACATCTCAACAGCCTTTCAAGGAGCGAGCCCAGGGTGCCGGATCGCCACGCCGCACCCTGCCTGCAACCCACGGCCCGCTGTTCTCGTGCAACCGAGACCAGGCCGGCCATGTCGCCGGCAGCTGACGCGTGGACGACAGTTCCCAGGTCCGGACTGCCTCCTGGCGGTCCGCTGCTCGACTATGCGGGGTGTCAGAGGCCCGCTCCTTTCTCACCCTTGTGTCGACTCACGCGCACCGGTAGCGTCGTTAGGACACTAACAATCTACCAGTGGGGGAGCCTCTCGGTAAACCTGGCATCGACGGAGCGCTCGGTATTCCGCGCAGAGATGCCACCTATTTTCTCACCGAGGTGTGTCATGCAGAGCCGATACCGTCCGGCGCGGTAGGCGTCGCCTCGCGTTCGTACATGACTATCGACTATCGACTATCGACTAACGCAGGAGGAGAAACGATTTGAGGCTAGCCACCGTGCGTACGGGCGTTGGTACGCAATGTGTCCGTATCGATGATGACGAAGCTGTCGAGACCGGACATTCCAGCGTTGGGGAGTTATTGCGTGAGCCGGACTGGCGTAATCACGTAGGGAATGTGTCGGGTGAACGTCATGACGTCAAAAGTTTGGACTACGCACCAGTAGTGCCCCGTCCCGGTAAGATCATCTGTGTTGGACTCAACTACGCGCATCACATTCGAGAGATGGGGCGCGATCTACCGCACTACCCGACGCTGTTCGCCAAATATGCCGAATCGCTCATCGGTGCGTACGACAACATCGTTCTGCCCCCGGAATCAGTCGAGATGGACTGGGAGGCTGAACTTGCCGTCATCATTGGATCGGTGGTCAGAAGGGCGGATGAGCGGACCGCCGAGGCGGCGATTGCTGGTTACTCCGTACTGAATGATGTGACGGCTCGGGACTGGCAGACGCGTACCGAGCAATGGCTACAAGGAAAGACATTCGAATCAACAACTCCGTTGGGCCCATACTTGGTCACACCGGATGACGAAGCGATCGTGGACATGGCCGGGTTGGATATTTCCTGTCGGGTGGACGAGGAGACGGTACAGAGTGCCAACACCAGCGACCTCGTTTTTTCGGCCGTCAAGACCATCGAGTACGTCTCAACGATTCTGACCCTGCGACCAGGCGACGTACTCGCGCTCGGAACCCCGGGCGGGGTGGGGTATGCCCGAACGCCGCCTCGCTACCTCAGTGAAGGTCAGGTGGTGACAACCGAGATAACCGGCCTCGGCACGTGCCGAAACCTCTGCGTCGCCGAGTAATGAGATGAACGGTCGGAGGCTCAGCATCGCGGTCATTCCGGGCGATGGAATTGGTCGGGAAGTCATGCCAGCGAGCCTTGCTGTTCTTGACGCTGTCGCCTCGATCCGTCGCCTGGACCTCGACTACGCGCACTTCGACTGGAGTTGCGAGCGGTATCGGGATGTGGGGCAGATGATGCCCGACGACGGAATTGATCGGCTCAGAGACTTCGATGCGATCCTGCTTGGCGCAGTCGGCTATCCCGGAGTACCGGACCACGTATCTCTGTGGGGGTTGCTGATCCCGATCCGACGGCAATTCTCGCAATTCGTCAACCTTCGTCCGGTGCGCCGATTCGCCGGTGTGCGCGCTCCGCTCCTTCCTGAACTGGTGGAGGATGTCGGTTTCTGGGTAGTTCGCGAAAATTGTGAGGGCGAGTATTCCCAGATAGGTGGACGCTTCTCGCTCGGCGATACGCACGACGAGGTGCATCAGACGGCAGTCTTTACCCGGACAGGGGTAGATCGGATTGTCGACTATGCGTTCACGTTTGCTCAGCGCCGCGGGCTGAATCTCGTCACGTCGGCGACCAAGTCCAATGGTCTGTTCCATTCGATGCCCTTCTGGGACGAACGGTTTGCTGAGGTCGCCGCACGATATCCGGACGTCCCGTCGGAGAAAAGTCACGTTGATATCCTGGCGTCGAGGTTCGTTTCGCAACCGAGCAGATTCGGAGTCGTGGTGGCGAGCAATCTCTTCGGCGATATCCTGTCTGACCTGGGTCCGACCGTGACGGGCACCTTCACCATGGCGCCGTCTGCAAACCTCAATCCAGACGGTCTGTATCCGTCCATGTTCGAACCAGTTCACGGATCTGCCCCGGATATTGCCGGGCGAGCTATTGCGAACCCTATCGCGCAGGTTTGGTCGGCTGCGATGATGCTCGAACACCTCGGCGAAGATGTCGGAGCGCGCATCATCATGTCAGCGATAGAGAGTCTGCTCGAGAGACCGGACACCCCCAGGACCCCTGACCTGGGCGGAACAGCGTCAACCAACGATGTCGCCGAAGCGCTTGTTGAGCTTGTCCTGGAGTCGCAGCAACGTCTGTGACCCCCGGTGGGACTGCCCTCCCGCGAGCGAGCTCTGGTCGGCGCCGGCGTCAGGTCACCTGCAACGCAGGGCTCGACGCGGACGAGTGACACCACGCGCCGGGGCGCGACCGCCCGAGCGCGCCGCTCGGCCGGGTACCTGTTGGGCGGTCAAGTCCGCCTGGTCTACCGGAGCCACCCAGCATCACCCATCCCGTCATCGTGGATGTGGTGACCGATCGTGCGCTCGACATCGTCGCCAGGCGATTCCGCGAGGCAGCCGAGGCGACGGGATCGCGGTTAGCCGGCGTCGTGGACGGAGGCGGTGTAGATCTGCGCGATCGAGGCCCCCAGGGTGGCGGTGAACTCCTCGTCGCTCTGGCCGTCGGAGAGCCCCTCGAGCAGCGCCCGCGAGAAGCTGGCGATCATAGTCGGGACCCGCTCCAGCCGGTCGCAGGCCTCGTCGCGGCTGTAGCCACCCGACAGCGCCAGGACGCGGAGCACCCGGGGGTCGGCGGCGAGCGCGGCGTAGCGGTCGGGGTCGGTCGGGATCGTCAGCTTGAGCATGATCGTCGCGTCGGCGGGCAGGGCCTCGAGACGGCTCTGCAGCGCGGCGCAGAGCAGCGCCTCCGCCTCGGCCTTGTGCGGGCTGGTGATGCTCACCTCCGGCTCCAGGATCGGTACGAGCCCGGCCGCGGCGATCTGCGCCCCCACCGCGAACTGCTGATCGGCGATGGCCTCGATGCCGCCCCGGTCGGCGTCCTTGATCACCGACCGCATCTTGGTGCCGGCCATGCCGTGCTCGCGGGCCCGGGCCAGCAGCTCGTCGAGGCCCTCGATCGGCTTCATGAGCTGGACGCCGTCCGCCTCGTCGGCCAGTCCCTTGTCCACCTTGAGGAACGGCACCACGCCCCGCCGCTCCCAGAGGTAGCGCCCGGTGGGCAGCCCCTCGACCTCGCGCTCCATGGTCTGCTCGAAGAGGATCGCGGCGAGCACCCGCGTTCCGTCGAAGGCCGGCGAGGTGACGATACGCGTCCGCATGGCGTGGACGAGGTCGAACATCTGCGCGTCGGAGCTGTAGCGATCCGCGGCGATGCCGTACTCGGCCAGCGCCTTCGGGGTGCTGCCCCCGCTCTGATCCAGGGCGGCGAAGAAGCCGCGGCCCGCGCCGACCCGGTCGCGCTGAGTGCTCTGCATGCCCCCATCGTGGCACTGACGCGAGCCGGCGGCGGAAACGGGCGAATTGACACCCGGTCGGCCCGCTGGTTATGTCAGAGGATGGTTGAGACGGGGGCCACACCCAGTGTGTCGTTCCTCCGCAGGCAGGTCTCGCGCATCGGGCGGGTGATGACCAACCCGCTGCTGCCCGACGACTACTTCGCCCTCATCAAGCCGGCCTGGTCGACGCGGGAGGTCACCGGCACGGTCGTCCGCGTCGCCAAGGAGCGAGGCGGCGCCTCCACCGTCGCGATCCGGCCGAACTTTCCCCTTCCGCCCCACGAGCCCGGCCAGTACCTGCGCATCGGCATGGAGATCAACGGCATCCGCCATTGGCGCGCCTACACGATCACCTCCGACCCGCAGCACCCGGAGGGCCTCGTCAGCATCACCGTCAAGCACACCGAGGGCGGCCGGATGTCGCCGGTGTTCAACCACTCCGTGCGCCCCGGGCAGCAGGTCTTCCTCGGCGAGATCGAGGGGGAGTTCACGCTCCCCGACCCGCTGCCCGCCCGGATGCTCATGATCTCCGCCGGCAGCGGCATCACCCCGATCCTGGCGATGCTGCGCGAGCTGGACCGCCGCGACCGCCTCGCCGA
>CAJCHX010000847.1 GCA_903970215.1 Acidobacteriaceae bacterium | reverse complement strand
ACCAGCGAGGCGCCGAACGAGCCGATCATCGTGTGGAAGGCGGGCACGTAGAAGGCCGCTGGATTAGCGGCCACCGCCTGATTGGACAGGACCCCGCCGAGGCACAGTGTGATCAGCAGGTACGTCGCGACGGCGAAGCCCGCCGATGACATCAGGCCCTTCTGAGTGTCCTTCTGGATGTCGGCGTATTCAGGCGCAAAAGTCGCTGCCTGTTCACTGGCGTAGGCCGACCAGCCCATCAGGTAGAGGTAGACGAGAACCAGTTTCACGCCGCCCCATTCCTGTCCCTTCGCGCCGATATTCCAGGTCAGGTTATGAGCGTGGAACTTGCCGGTGACAAGCGGCAGCACGACGAACAGGACGATCACCAGGCAGACCACGAAGCCGGTCAGATAGCCGAAGTTCTTCGTGATGTTCATGCCTGCGACGTTCACGAACCACACGGCAATGATCATCGCTGCGGCGATCAGCTGAGGCAGGCCGACGTGCAGCACCACGAGGTTCAATGCCCAGGTGGCGTCCGGGAACCATTGAGCCTGGATCAGGCTGCCGCCGAGCAGCCCGAAAGAGGCGAGGATCGCGGTGTAGCCGATCCAGTAGGCGAACCCTCCCAACGGGCTGAGCAGGTTCATCCGCCGGCGCCAGGCCTCTCGCGAGTAGGCGACGAGCCCGCCCGATGACTCGGGGAACATCGCCGCGGGCTCGGTGAAGATCTTTGTCTGAAGCGCGCCGATGCCAACGGAGATGAACCAGAGCAGAAGCGCCCCCAGTGCACCCAGGGCGCCAATCGAAAAGCCGAGTGTCGCCAGCAGCAGGCCGCTGGTCGACAGACAGACGATGAATCCGTCGTACCAGCGCATGCTTTGGCCCAGCGCGCGTCGCTGACCTGCTGTGTTCACGTCTCGGGGCACGGGAGAACCTCCTTCACAAGTTGGTGGTGTGGGACGGCCGGGTTTCAGAAGAACTCGAGGTATCGGTCGATCTCCCACCCGCTGACGTGCGCGCGGTAGGAGTCCCATTCCGCCCGCTTGACCTCCAGGAACGACGCGCGCATCGCGGGACCGAACACCTCCCGCGTCAGCGGGTCTGCCGCGAAGGCGTCCAGAGCGGTACCGAGGCTGTCGGGAAGCGGGGAGATGCCCCTCCTCGCCAGCTCCGCGTCGTCGACGAGGTACATGTTGTCCGGGTTCGGCGCCCCCGGGTCGGCCGCTGACCTGATGCCTTCCAGGCCCGCCGCGAGCATGAGGGCACAGGCGAGGTACGGGTTGTTTGACGAGTCGGCCGCGCGACATTCGACCCGGCCGCCGGCGAGCGGGATACGGAGCATGTTCGTCCGGTTGTTCCCTCCATAGCTCGCAAAGATCGGAGCCCAGGTGAAGCCCGAGTTGGTCGAACGACGGGTCAGCCGCTTATAGCTGTTGACGGTGGGCGCGACGACGGCACAGATGGCCGGGGCGTGGTTCAGCACGCCGGCCACGAACTGGTATCCGAGCTCGCTGAGGCCAAGCCCGCGCGGGTCGGTGTCGTCAGCGGCGAACAGATTGCGCCCGTCGGCGTCGGAGATGGACATGTTCAGGTGACCGGCGCTGCCGGTCTGGGAGTCAAACGGCTTGGGCATGAACGAAGCGATCACGCCGTGGCGGTTCGCGAGCTCGGTGACCATGAGACGGAAGTAGGTGATCCGGTCGGCCGTGGTGAGCGCGTCCGCGTACCCGAAGTCGGTCTCGAACTGTCCGTTTCCGTCCTCGTGGTCGAAGGAGTACACCCCAAACCCGGCCGCATCGATCGCCGTGACGATCTCGTCGACCAGGTCGAAGTTCCGCAGCAGACCGCGCGTGTCGTAGCAGGGCTTGTCAAGCGTGTCGACGTCCGAGAGCGGGAGCAGCTGACCGTCCTCGGCACGACGCAGCAGGAAGAACTCGGTCTCGACCCCGCACTGGAACGTGAAGCCGAGCTCAGAGGCCGATGCCAAGGCACGCTGCAGAATCCCGCGACTGCACGCCTCGAACGGGTCACCCTGGTAGTGAAGGCTGCTCGGAAACCACACGGTGTCGCTTCGCGTCGGCAAGACGAAGTAGCGGCCGACGTCCGGAATGGCCGCCACTTCCTCATCACTCACGTCCTGCGGCACGCCGTCGAGCGCGGCCCCGGTGAACAATTCGCTGCCGCGAACGGCGTCGGGCAGGTGATCGACTGGGACGACCTTGGACTTCGACTTCCCATGAACGTCGACAAAGCTGATCACCGCGTAGCGAATGCCGTGACGGTGCAGCTCCTCGACGATCTCGGAGACGCCGGCGGCATGCCCGGAAGTTGCAGCGATGTCGTCAGTGGTCGTCATGATGCTCCTTGCGGTGATGTGGGATGGGGCAACCTGCGGTCTCGTGTCGATAAGGCATAGAAACGGATCGGCTCGAGGCTCATCACGGCCCCATGGCGAGCATCCGTACGCCGACGCCTATCCACCCGGCCAGTACGCCTGTGGCGTCATCCGGAGCCGGCCTGGGTGACGCGGTCCGTTTCCTGGCCCCTGCCCCAAGGCGACTGGATCAGGGAACGATGTTCCGGCGGGCTGCCGCGGGTCAGGTGGTGACGCGAAACCCTCCATAGGGTCTCAGCGACGGTTACGCACCTTCGCGCTCACTCCCTTACGTCGCGGTCCGCGTCCCTGGCCGCGTCGCGTTCGAGGCGCCCCTCTCGGGTCGTTTCGCGATACGAGAGCACGCGTCACATCCTTCGCGCCATCATGGTCTCGTGACAACGACGTCCCAGGCTTCGCTTGACGCCCTCGCGTTGCATCTGCGGCGAGCGTGGAGTCAGTGGACGTGCGACCCGGTCGATCAGATCGGCTGGTCGAAGCAGAACCCGGCCTCGGGGCAGTGCGCGTCGACCGCGTTGATCGTCCAGGACGTTCTGGGCGGCGAGCTGCTCGTCGCCGACGTGACCAACGCGGACGGCTCGCGCAATGGCGTGCACTATTGGAACCGTCTGTCGGACGGCAGAGAGGTTGATCTCACGCGCGATCAATTTCGCAGCGGAGAGCTGATCGGATCCGCTCGGCAGGTTGGCCGGCCGACGGATGTCACGCGGGGGCGTCTGCCGGGCAACTATCACTTGTTGGGTGCGCGACTGGCTCGGGTGCTCGCACGACAGGACCGGGCCGACCTGGACCGTCCGGTCACGGTCAAGGCGGTGTGCGCTGACGAGACCGGCCGTGTGCTGCTGTGCCGCAACCACCGAGACGAATGGGAACTACCTGGTGGGCGGCCTCATCCAGGCGAGCTGTTTCAGGATTCGGTTGTGCGAGAGGTGCGCGAGGAGACCGGGCTTGTCGTTGAGGTCGACCGGTTGATCGCGGTCCTCGAGCTCGAGGTCGTTCCGGATGGGTGGGTCGATGTGGTCGGGTACGTCTGCGTTGGACCTGAGCCCGGTACGACGC
>CAJCHX010000846.1 GCA_903970215.1 Acidobacteriaceae bacterium | reverse complement strand
GCTGACCGAGGAACTGGACGCGCGGCTGGACCTCGGCGCGCAGCCGTACGCCGATCCCGCCGAACTGTTGGCCGACCTCGACGTGGTGGATGCGTCGCTGCAATCCGGCGGTGACGGCCTGATCGCAGACGATCGGCTGCTGCGGCTGCGAGAAGCGGTGAAGACCTTCGGTTTCCACTTGTCGTCGCTGGACATGCGGCAGAACTCGGATGTGCACGAGGAGACCATCGCGGAGCTGTTCGCTTGGGCCGGAGTGCATCCCAACTACGCGTCGCTGCCGGAGGACGAGCGCGTCGCGTTGCTGGCCGCCGAGTTGCGCACCCGCCGCCCGCTGATCGGGCCCGGCGCCGAGTTCTCGGCGCAGACGGAGAAGGAGCTGGGCATCCTTCGCGCCGCGGAGTACGCGGTGCGCACGCTGGGGCGCAGCGCGGTCCCGAACTACATCATCTCGATGTGTACGTCCGTTTCGGACATGCTCGAGGCGGCCGTGTTGCTGAAGGAAGCGGGAATCCTGCGACCGGGCGGCGTCGACGATGGCGGTACGTGCCCGCTCAACATCATCCCGCTGTTCGAGACGATCGAGGACCTCCAGCAGGGCGCGCCGACGATGCGGGCCGTGCTCGCGGTGCCCGAGTACCGCGAACTGGTCGAATCCAAGGGCATGTTGCAGGAGATCATGCTCGGCTACTCCGACTCCAACAAGGACGGCGGATACCTCGCCGCCAACTGGGCGCTGTACCGCGCCGAGTTGGACCTGGTGCAGATGGCCCGGGATACCGGGATCAAGCTGAGACTGTTCCATGGCCGGGGCGGCACCGTGGGGCGCGGCGGCGGCCCGAGTTACGAAGCGATCCTCGCGCAGCCCCCGGGTGCGGTCCGCGGCTCGCTGCGGCTGACCGAACAGGGCGAGATCATCGCGGCCAAGTACGCCGAGCCGGCGCTGGCACGACGGAACCTGGAGTCGCTCGTGGCTGCCACGCTCGAATCGTCGCTGCTCGACACGGAGGGCCTGGGCGACGGCGCGGCCGAGGCGTACCGCATCCTCGACGAGCTGGCCGCTTTGGCCCGTGACGCGTACAGCGAGCTCGTGCACCGCACCGACGGTTTCGTCGAGTACTTCACCACCTCGACACCCGTGGCCGAGATCGGCTCGCTGAACATCGGTTCGCGGCCCAGCTCACGGAAGCCGACGCAGAAGATCTCCGACCTGCGGGCGATCCCGTGGGTGATGTCGTGGTCGCTGTCGCGGGTGATGCTGCCCGGCTTCTACGGCACTGGTACCGCATTCGAGAAGTGGGTGGATGGCGATCCACAACGCCTACAGCAGCTGCGTGACCTGTACAAGCGGTGGCCGTTCTTCCAGACCGTGTTGTCCAACATGGCCCAGGTGCTGGCCAAGTCGGACCTGGGTCTGGCTGCGCGATACGCCGAGCTGGTTCCCGATAAGGCGTTGCGCGACAAGGTGTTCGGAATGATCGCGGCGGAGCACTCGAGGACCATCCGGATGTATTTCGCGATCGCAGAGACCGACGACCTGCTCGCCGACAACCCGGCCCTCAAGCGGTCCGTGTTCAACCGCTTCCCGTATCTCGAGCCGCTCAACCACCTCCAGGTGGAACTGCTGCGGCGGTACCGCGCCGGTGACACGGATCCGCAGGTGCAGCGGGGGATCCTGCTCACGATGAACGGCCTGGCCACCGCGTTGCGCAACTCGGGATAGCGGCGGCACTCTGCGTGGGCGGCTGAAGGGTCGCGGATGGGATCAATATGTCTTGGTGGTCCCGTCCGGCCCAGCGGTATTGGAGATGAACTTCGCGAGGCAGTGGTCGCCGTCGAATCCCTGTGCCTGACACCAGGTTATGGCGTCATCGGCGGTCGTGAACGTCTGGGCCGTCACGGTGACCCAGTCGGTCGTCTGGTCGAACACCGGCCAATCGCCGGTATAGAGGAGCCGCACGTCGCCGAACCGCTGGCCGAGCGCTGTCACCTCGGCCATGATCGCGTCGTCGTCCCACGTGCGGCCGTCGGCGTAGAGGCCGGGGTATTTGGTGGACAGCTGTGCCACCCATTGGTTGTTCAGGTTCGCCAGGACGAACGGCTTGTCGGCGGCCGCGCGCGCTTCGAGTGCGGCGGCCGGGTCGGCCGCGACGGTTGTCGGGGTAGGAGTGACCGTGACGGTGCTGGTGTTGACGGTGACGACGGTGGTGCCGTTGGTAGTAGTGACCGTGGCCGGTGCAGAGTTCGCCACGGTCACGGGATGCGACACCGTCTTCTCCCAGATCGAATATGTCAGCAAGGCGGTGACAGCCGCCAGCACGACGGCGACCGCGGCGAGGACCGGAAGCAGGCTGCGGCGCCGAGCCGGCGGTGCAGGTGGCGGAGCATACGGGTAGGACGGATTGCTCATCCCGGTCGCCGGGGGCCGACTGACCTGCGGGACGGGCAGGGTCGGGTACGGCGTGCGGGACGCCTCGCTCGTGGGCATGGACGGATCGGATGTCGACCGGATCACCGTGTCCGAGTATGTGCTTCCGGACTCGTCGTCGATGGCGCCGCGCGCTGCCGCAGCCAGCGCCCCGCAGCTCGGATAGCGATCGCGGGGGTTCTTGGCCATGCCCCGGGCGATCACGGCGTCCATGGCGGCGGACACTGCGGATTCGGTAGAGGGACGCGGCGGAGGTGCCGTCAAATGCTGCTTCAGCATCTCGCCGAGTGAGGCACCGCGGAACGGCGGATGCCCGGTGAGCAGTTCATAGAGTAGGCAGGCGAGCGAGTACACATCACCGGCCGCCGTGGCCGCGTCGCCTTCGAATCGTTCGGGAGCGGCATAGGCCTGAGAACCGACGAACATGCCCGCAGACGTCATCCGCGGCTCGTTGTCCGTGACCGCCAGCCCGAAGTCGAGTAGGTAGGGGAAGCCGGTGGTGGTGAGTTCGACGTTCGCGGGTTTGACGTCGCGATGCAC
>CAJCHX010000845.1 GCA_903970215.1 Acidobacteriaceae bacterium | reverse complement strand
ATCCGGATCGCCACTGTGGCCCTTGCTGAAGAGACTGGGTGGGACGACCCACGAGATCATGCCGTATTGGACCACCGCCTCGAACCGGCGACCGAGCCGCTCCGTGATGGCCGCGTACAGATCGCGCAGTACCTTCCTCCGCTCAGCCGGCAGCGACGCGAGGTACTCGGCGATGTCGGGTGGCGGCCCGGCATCGGGAACCTCCTCGGGAGGCTGCGTCGTTACGGCGGAAGACATGGTGATCAGGTCCATCCCAACCTGTGCTGGTTTTCAGGCTACCGATCAAGATACGCCGGAACGGCCGTGCCGCAACCGAAGACCGCCCCCACCGCGGGAGGCTCGGTGGTCCGCACCGGCTCGGTCACCGTGATGACGTTGTCCTTTGCTGGTGGGACGTAGAATTCGCGCCGGCCGATCTCAGCTCCGTCGCGGTTCTTCACGTAGACGATGCAGCTGACCGGCTGGTCGCCGTGTTGCCGCGTCACGGTCACGGTCACGCTTGCCGTGGAGCTGTCGATGATGTCGTATCCGGACATCTCACCGGTCACGGGCTGCGCCGCGAACTTCTCATAGCCGATCCAGGCGATGATGACGCCCAGGATCAGAACGACGACCAGCCCGGCGCTGAGGATCGCGCGGGTGCGCGCCGGGTTGGGCTGGTCGGGATACCGACCAGCGGGTGGGGTGGTCGCCTGGGACATGGCTCTATGGGTACCACGCGCCGGTCCGAAGCCCCCAGGCGGTGCGACGCGCGGCCGATCGTGGAGACTGGACCCTATGACCGGATATCGTCTCCTCGCCGTGCATGCCCATCCCGATGACGAGTCGAGCAAGGGTGCCGCCACGATGGCGCGGTACGCGGCCGAAGGCGACGACGTCATGGTGGTCACTTTGACCGGCGGCGAACGCGGCGACATCTTGAACCCCGCGATGGACGTCCCCGGTGTCAAGGATCGGCTGCCCGCCGTGCGGCGCGAGGAGATGGCCAAAGCGGCGGCGATCCTCGGTGTGCAGCACCGCTGGCTCGGCTTCGTCGACTCGGGGCTTCCGGAAGGGGACCCCAGACCACCCCTGCCTGAGGGCTGCTTCGCGCTGGTCCCACTCGAGGAATCGACCGAGGCGCTGGTGCGGGTGATCCGCGAGTTCCGGCCCCACGTGATGATCACCTACGACGAGAACGGCGGCTACCCGCACCCCGATCACATCCGCTGTCATGAGGTGTCGATGGCCGCCTATGCGGCCGCGGCAGATCCCGAGGCGTTTCCGGAGGCGGGCGAGCCGTGGGCGATCTCGAAGGTCTACTACAGCCACGGCTTCCTCAAGGCGAGATTCCAGGCCTTCGCGGATGAGTTCGACAAGGTGGGGAAGGACAACCCCTTCCGTGAGTGGCTGACCCGGTGGGACGACGCGCGCACGGACGTGATGACGCGGGTCACCACGCAGGTCCCGTGCGGCGACTACTTCCCCGTGCGCGACGATGCGCTGCGCGCGCACGCGACTCAGATCGACCCCAACGGCCCGTTCTTCGCGGTGCCGATGGAGTGGCAGCAGCGGCTGTGGCCGACCGAGGAGTACGAGTTGGTCAAGACCCGGGTGTCCACGAAGATGCCCGAGAACGATCTGTTCGGCGGGATCGAGCCGTGACCGGCATCTCTGCGACCGCCGTCGCCGTGTACCTGGCGGACGGCAACTCGCCGAAGGGACCGGAGTTCGGGAAGGCGTCCCCGATCGGCCTGGCGGTCATCGTCATCCTGGTCGCCGCGACGTTCCTGCTGATCCGATCAATGAACCGGCACGTGCGGAACCTGCCCGAATCGTTCGACGAACCCACGACCGGTACCGGCGGGAACGAGCACACCGGGACCCCCGATCACCGGTCGGACAAGGATCGGCCCGGCGAGACATGGGGTGGTCACGGGCCGGACGGCGACCGCCGAGGGCCGGGGCAGAGCTCGTAGCAAGGCTAACCCAACCCGTGTCTAATCTTCACAGGAGTCACACAGAGTCACACTGGTCACAAACGAAGAAGTATCTGAGAGAGTAGTTGTGCGTCGAGATACGGCGTCGTCCAGGTGGAGCACCGGGACGTAGACATGAGGAGTTCATCATGGCTCTCCCCGCTTACTGGCGTCCCCGCCCCCGTCCGGGCTGGGGTGGTGGCTACCGGCGTCGTTGGCAGCGTCGTTGGGACGGTCGCCGTTGGAACTGGGGCTGGTTCTGACCCTTCCCAGGGTTGTGCCTGAGCACGTGAGGCCGGCGATGCGAATCGCCGGCCTCACGTCGCTTCAGGGGTGACTGCACGTACCGAGGTTCGGCATTCGCAGTCTTCTCCCAGACTGGTGCGACCGACCTGTCAGTGCGTTCTGGCAGGGTTGGCCGCATGACCACTACTGCGACCGACTCACCCGCAGACACGGGGACTCCGCCGCCGGTCGCCGGGGTCCGGCAGCGGTTCCAGCGCCGTCACTGGGGCGTCGCGGCGCTGCTCATAGCCGCAGCCATCCTGTTCTGCTGGGATCTCTCGCGGAACGGCTACGGCAACGAGTTCTACGCGGCCGCGTCACAGGCCGGGGCGAAGGATTGGAAGGCGTGGCTGTTCGCCTCGCTGGACCCGGGCAACATCATCACGGTCGACAAACCGCCTGCGGCGACGTGGGTTTCCGGCCTGTCGGTCAGGATCTTCGGGTTGTCCTCGTGGTCGGTGCTGCTGCCGCAGGCTCTCGCGGGGGTCGCATCCGTCGCCGTCCTCTACGCGAGCGTGCGGCGCGCTCTACTCGGCTCGCAATCCCTTCGCGCTCCCGGCTCCGATCCCGATACCGGGGCCTCGGATGCGGGCGCGACTGCCGGTGGACTGCTGGCGGGCGCCGTGTTGGCGCTGACGCCGGCTGCCGATCTGATCTTCCGGTTCAACAATCCCGATGCCTTACTGGTGCTCCTGATGACTGTCGCCGGGTACTGCACCATCCGGGCGTGTGAGGCGGCATCGTGGAAATGGCTGGCATGGTGTGGCGTCGCACTGGGCTTCGCGTTTCTGACCAAGATGTTGCAGGGGCTGCTGGTCCTACCTGGATTCGGCCTGGCGTACCTGCTGTTCGCCCGCACCACCTGGCTGCGGCGCGCCCGCGACCTGGCGGTGGCGACGGTGGTCCTCGTGGTGTCCAGCGGATGGTTCGTAGTGCTCACCATGATCTGGCCCGCGGACTCGCGCCCCTACATCGGCGGCTCGTCGAACAACTCGTTCATGGACCTGGTGGTGGGTTACAACGGGTTCGCCCGAATCCTCGGCAACTCGGGCCTGAGCGGGTCGAGTGGGCACGGCCACGGCGGCTTCCACGGTCCGGGTGGTGGGGCTCCCGGGACGGCGTTCGGTGGTAGTCCGGGAATCGAGCGGCTCTTCAGCAACGAGTTCGGCAACGAGATCTCCTGGCTGCTGCCCGCGGCGCTGATCGTGATCGTGGCCGGTGTGGTGCTTGCGGTGCGGCGTCGGCTCGAGCGCGATGCCGCTATCGGACTGACCGTGTTCGGGAGCTGGTTCGTGGTCACCGCGGTCGTCTTCACCTGCATGAGCGGAATCGTGCACCCGTACTACACCGTCGCCTTGGCACCGGCGATCGGTGGCCTCATCGGCATCGGCGCGGTGCTCGGCTGGCGCCGGAGGCACACGTGGGCGGGAACCGCGCTACTCGTCCTTCTGGTCGCCATCTCGGCGGTGTGGGGTGCACTCCGGGCGTGGCGGGCGGAGTTCGCTTGGCCAGCGCTGGGTTGGGTCGTCGGTATCCTCGGCGCGATCGCGGTGGCCGTTCTGTTGGTCGGGCGTGGCTGGGAAGGTCGCCGCGCGGTGATCGTGGCGGTGGCTGCAGTGCTCGGCGGTGGGATCGCGCTCGCGAGCGTCGGCGTCGCGAC
>CAJCHX010000844.1 GCA_903970215.1 Acidobacteriaceae bacterium | reverse complement strand
GCTCGAGCCGGCCGACGCGCACCTCGAGTTCAATGGGCGACGAGGCCTCGGACCAGAGCGGAGGCCGCCTGCCATATCGCGGCGCGGGCGTCCTCGCGGGACAGGCCGAGGCCGTCGGTGTGCAGTGTCAGTTCCGCGACGCCGTTCCACGCGCCGAACAGGAAGTACGACATCTGCCGTGCGTCGATGGGCCGGATCTCGCCGGCGTCGATCGCCGCCTGGATCGACTGCTCGAACTCTGCACGTACGGTTGCGAACCGATCGATCGCCGCCAGCTCGACGTCCGAATCCAGCTCGCGCAGACCGCCGGCCACTATGAACTTGATCAGCGCCGGATGGTCGAGCAGCAGATCGATGTACGCGACGCCGGTAGCCTGGACGCGCGCGAGCGGGGGCCCATCGCCGCCGTAGGCGATGCGGAGCGCGTCGACGGAGACGTCCATGAGACGGTCGACCGTCGCCGCGACCAGCCCGCTCTTCGTGCCGAAGTGCGTATACAGCGAGGCAGGCGCAATACCCGCCTTCGTCGCTACGTCCTCCATCCTGATGTCGGCCAATGCGTGGTCGGCGAGCAGGGATTCGGCCGCGTCGAGGGCAGCGGCACGCGTGCGCTCCCGGCGCCGGGCACCACGGGATGCGGCGGGAGAGAGCGCGGTGGACTCCGTCATCCCCGCATCGCGGCCGCCACGACCGCCGGAAGGCGTGGCCACCCCCGGGTCTTCTCGAAGCTCGTCAAATCCCGCGCGGTGTTGTCGGCACCGTGGGCCTTGACGAACCAGCCCGGCTTGGGCGACATCGCGAATTCGCCCGCGAATAGCGACCGCGGGAACAGTCGGGACGGTCCAGTGATGACCGAACGTTCCACGTTCGCGATCAGGTGCCCGTTGTGCACTGTGCCGATGCCGCCCCCCACGCGTTCGATGGTACGGCCTGGAAACGCTCCCCACGGCAGCGCGGGCACCAGGAACGCGATGGCAATCCACGCGTGGATGTCGATGTTGCCGTAGTCGAGGAACTCTTCGCACTGCGGCCGGTCGGCGCTGACGATGACCAGTTGGGTCGCGTTGCAGTTGTGGCCACCGTTGTGCAGTCGTGACCGAGCCGGTGACGACACTCTTGGAGCCATACTCCAAATATGACGCCACATTACCGAAGGAGACGGTCATGCGATCCGGTCAGGGACTTCCATTTGGAGTGAGACTCTGAGTAGAGTCTCACTCCAATGATGAACGGGTGTCGACAGGGGCCCCCACAACCGCATCCGCCTGGTCGACTTCGTCGACGTCATCCCCAAGTCCACATCCGCACAGACCTCAAGCACCTGCCCCACCTCGAGCGCTACTCGGTACTCGGAGGCAGCTCGCATGTCTTCCGGCGCCAGGGGAAGTGGGAATTCGACTGCGGTGTCCACTTCGTCGGTGACTGCGGCCCCGGCGGCCAGGTCCCGACCTTGCTGCACGGCCTCGGCATCGACGACCGGATCGAGTGGCTCCCGATGGAGTCCACCGGCTTCAACACCACCGTGGCACCCGGCCTGGAGCTGAAGATGCCGTTCGGGTGGGACAACTACCTCACCAACCTCGTCGAAGCGTTCCCGGAAGACGCACGCGGCCTGCGCCGCTTCATCGGCGTCATGCGCAAGGTAGGAGAGGCGTTCGACCGCAGCAGCCACCGGCCTCCAAGCGCGAGTTCGCCGCGGTGCTGCGAGCAGCCGGCTGGGCTGCGCCCTACGTGCTCATGCCCTACATCTCGCTGATGGTGACCTGCGGCCTGAAACCCCGCACGATCATGGCACTCTCCGTCGACGCGGGCGCCCAGGCGAGTACACCGCTGGCCCTGTCGGTGCTGGCCCAGGCGGTGTATCTCGACAACTACATCGGCGGCGGGTCGTACTTCCCCAAGGGCGGCGGCCAGATGCTGGCGGCCGGATTCGCCGAGGTGATCCGGAGCCACGGCGGCATCATCCGCACGAACAGTGAGGTCGAGAAGATCCTCATCGAGGGCGGCAAGGTCACCGGCGTTCGGCTCGAGCACGGCGAGATCATCAAGGCCACGACCGTCGTGTCCGACGCCGACATCATCCGCACCTACACCGACCTCGTCGGCCTCGAGCACCTCTCCAGAACCATGCAGGCGCGGGTGAAGACCTGGCGCATGTCGCACCCGCTGATCAACGGCTACTTCGGCATCGAGCAGGACATCTCCGCCACCCCCAACAGCAACTACTTCGCCATCCCGAACTGGGACGACGCCCGGTCGCTGTTCGCGCTGGCACGGATGTCGCGCTCGGTCGTGCATGGCAGAGGCCACACCGACGGCGCCGCCTGGGCCCGCCAATTCGCCGCCCGCCAGCCGATGTTCCTGCAGTCCTCCACACGACGCGATCCGACCAACGTCCACAGCGCGCCAGCAGGCAACGCCGCAATCGAGGTCCAGACCATCGCGCCGTACGACCCGAAGATCTGGGGCTTCGACGGCTACGACGTCGCCTCAGGCGAGTACCGCAAGGACAAGGCCTATCGCGAGATCAAGAAGATCGTGATCGACGGGATGCTCGATCGCATCGAGCAGGTCTACCCCGGCGCCTCGAGCAAGGTGAAGTGGAGCGAGCTCGCCTCACCGGCGAGCCAGCAGCGGTTCGTCGGCAACACCGGCGGTGCCCCGTTCGGGCTGGAAGGCACACCCGATCAGGCCGGGCCGCTACGACCCGGCACCCGTACCTCCATCGACGGCCTCTTCCTCGTCGGTACCGACACAGCCTGGGGCCCCGGCACCGAGGGCGCCATGATCAGCGGCGTCCACGCTGCCGCCGCCATCCTCGGACGCGACCTCCCCGGCGAGATCCACGCCGGCGCCGTCATCGCCGACCGTACCCGTCTCACGACCTGGGACCCCGACTTCGACCCACTGAACGCCTGCCGCGGCTTCGGCACGGCAGCACCCGCACCGGACGAAGTCCTACTCAGGTGCACGGGGAGTCCGCATGGTGCGTCGGATCCGTCGTCGGTGGGGTGCGTGGGCGGTCTGCCTTCTCGGCGAGGGCGCCGGTGATCGCCAGTGCGGCGGAGATCGCGCAGGAGTAGAGGAGGAAGGCGATGACCTGGCCGTGGTCGGCGAACCAGCCGGCGCACGCGGAGCTGAGTCCGAAGCCGATGCAGCCGGCCGAGTACAGCACGGAGTTGCCGGCGGCCAGGCGGCGTTCGGGGAGGGTGTCGTGGAGGGAGAGGTTGCGGGCGGTGACCAGGCAGGATTGGGCGAACCCGGCGGCGGCGAGCGGGACGAGGATTCCGATCAGTCCTGTCGCTCGGCCGACGGTGGCGCCGATCGCGACGAATGCGCAGGTCAGGATGAGGAAGGCCAGGCACTGGGTCTGGTAGCCGGTCGGCCATCGGCGGAGGCCGTACACCAGGCCGCCGGCGACGGCGGCGACGGAGAAGCCGCTGAGGACTGTTCCGGCCCAGGCGATGTCGTGGCCGCTGGCTTCGATCAGTGGCGACACGGAGACCTCGATCGCGCCGGACAGGAACATCGCGGCGGCGCTGGTGAGGTAGATCGGCCAGGCCCTCGCGAGGACCCGCCAGCTGTGGTCGGTCGATGTCCTGGTCCGAGCGGGCGCGGGTGTGGTGGTGGCGCCGGGTATCCGGAGCAGCCAGGCCAGGGAGAACACGCAGCCGGCGGCGGCGAGTAGTAGCGGTGCGCGGCCGTCGACGTTCAGAGCCAAGGTGGTCACCAGCAGCGGTGCCACCGCGAAGGTGAGGTTGGTGATCACCGAGTCCCAGGTCAGTCCGATATGCATCGAGTCGTCGTCGAGCATCCGGGTGAGCAGTACCCGAAGGCTGCCGATCAGTCCGGCGATCGATCCGCCCATGAGCCCTGCGAGCGCGATCAGCACAGGCCGGGGCAGGCTGGTCACTCCGAGGGCGAGTGCGACGAGTGCGGCAGCCGAGACCGCCAGCGCGATACGTGCCTCACGCGCGACGGGTGTGCGGTCGGCGCGCGCGCCGAGGATCGGTGCGGCTATGCACTCGGTGAACACGCACGTCGATGCCATCCAGGCCCCGACGGTGTACTGGCCGAGTTCGGTGCGGGAGAGCATCACGAACATGATCGGTGCGGCCGCGGCGGGTGATCGGGTGATCAGTCGCACGATCGACCAGGACCAGATGCCGTTCTGGCGCAGTAGTACTCGATATCTCCTCATATGTCTCGCAGGCATGCCTAGGCATCGACCGAGTCGATGCCGACGAGGACCGCGCGGCCACGCACGTCCATTCCCCTCGAGGGCGGCGGGGATGATCCGGCGTGAGGTGACGGGTACTCGGACTCCAGAGATGTCACGACTTGATCGAGGGGAAGGGTGGCGAGGTCGTAGCCGTCGCGGTAGTGGTGTGCGGATAGCACCCGTGGAGCCGCTGGAGGAGCTCCAGTCGGCCTGCTTCGTCCCCTTGTCGACTGGCTGTCTCGGGGAAGGCCCGGTCGAGCATGGTAGCGACATCGGCAGAATGTTCGAGGACCTGATGGGTCATGGGATGCACTCCTCGCAGGTGAGCGATCGTGATGTCTGGGTGGCACCGGATGGGATGTCGAGCACCGGCACGAGCCCAAGTCTTCGACTCGGCACCGAAACGCGGCAAACCACCTAAAGACCTCTTACGGGTTCGCGATGCCGACAGTGTTTCCGCAGGTCGTGGCCGCACGGGCGAGCTTTGATTCGTTACGATCGCTATGCGCTTCCGGTGGGGTCTGCGCGTAGTTTGGAAGGTTGTGACTGCTGTGCATGCCGGTAACACATTGAATTTCCAACACCTGCAGGCCCTCGGTGCAGTGCACGAACACGGTTCGATCAGTGCTGCTGCGGCTGAGCTCTACCTGACCCCCTCGGCCGTCTCCCAAAGCGTCGCTGAGGGAATAGCCTTCGTCAATCATGGACTCGGTCTCCCGCCAGAGTGAGGCCGCGATCTCGGCCTGATCGTTGGCCAGGACGGTCTC
>CAJCHX010000843.1 GCA_903970215.1 Acidobacteriaceae bacterium | reverse complement strand
CAGCCCTCGCCGCCGCGGCCACGATCGGCCTCGGCGCCCTGACCGCCTGCGGATCGGAGACCACGACCGCAGCGTCCGTCTCGCTGGCCGCGGCGCCCGCCGCGCAGCAGCTCGCGTCCGTGTGTCCCGCAACGCTCACCGTGCAGCTGCAATGGCAACCGCAAGCCGACATGGGCGCGCTGTTCGAGATGCTCGGGCCCGACTACACCGTGGACACCGCCACCAAGTCCATGACCGGAACGCTCGTCGCCGGCGGCAAGGACACGGGGATCAAGCTGCGATTGAAAGCCGGCGGCTCCGCGATCGGGTTCCAATCGGTGGCGTCGGAGATGTACGTCGACCGGTCGATCGATCTCGGCCTCGTGCACGGCGATCAGCTGGTTGCGGCCAGCTCGGACCAGCATGTCATTGGCGTCGCCCCGCTGCTCACCCATAATCCCGCGATCCTGATGTGGGACCCCGCCAAACATCCCGGGCTGACCCTCGAGGGGTTGGCCGCGTCGAACGCGACGGTGGTCGTATCCAAGGAGCAGACGTTCCCGGCGTGGTTGGTGGCCAAGGGATTCGTCAAACAGTCACAGCTCGATACGAGCTACGACGGGAGCCCCGCCCGGTTCGTCGGCGACCCGTCGATCGTGCAACAGGGATATGCCGACGCCGAACCGTGGGAGTACCAGCACAACACCCCGGCATGGAACAAGCCGGTGGCCTACGGACTGTTGTCCGAGCTCGGCTTCGACCCGTATGCGTCCAATCTCTCTGTGCGGACCGACCGGTTGCAGCAGCTCGCGCCGTGCCTGAAGAAGCTGGTACCGATCGTGCAACAGGCCGACGTCGACTACGTGACCTCGCCTGCCGAGACCGACCAGAAGATCGTCGACGTCGTCTCGAAGGACCCGTCGTACGCCCCCTACACTCTCGCCGAGGCCACCTACGCAGCGCAGACCCTCGAGTCCAAGGGTCTGATCGCGAACGAGAACGGTTCGGTGGGCACCTACGACCCGAAGCGCACCGCGGCGTTCGTGGCCCAGCTGGCCCCGATCCTGGCCGCGCAGGGCGCCAAGGTGAACCCGGCGATCGATCCGGCCACTCTGTTCGACCCGCAGTTCGGGGACACGTCGATCGGGATCCGGTGACCGCTGACGTGCGCCTGGCCTCGGCGTCCACCGCCGTGCACACTATCGCCGACGCGACCGTGTGGACGGGTGCGCGCTGGCGCCCCCACACCGACGTGCTGCTGGCCGACGGAGTGGTCGTCGAACTGAGGGACCACGTCGCTCCGGGCGACGGCCCGGGCAGCGCCGGACCGGGCGTCGTCGACGCCGCCGGCGGCTACCTGATCCCCGGCTTCGTCAACACCCACACCCATGTCCAGCAGTCCCTGTGCCGCGGCGTCGGAGAGGGCAGGCCGCTGCTGGAGTGGCTGCTCGAGGTCGGCACCGCGATGAACGCGGTGACCCCGGAACGCGCGTATATCGCCACCGTCGCCGCCGCGCTGGAGGGCCTGCTCAGCGGCACCACCACGCTCGTCGAGCACATGTGGCCACATCCGTCCGCCGAGGTGCACGACGCGGTCCTCGCCGGGCTGGACGCGGTCGGCGTTCGCGCCGTGCTCGGTAGGGGCGTCGCAGACCGCGCCGACCCGTCCCGACGCTGGGGTTTCGATCCCCGCCTCATGCAGCCCCTCGACTCGGTGCTGGCGGACGTGGACCGGCTGGCGGCTGCTGCGGGTCCCCTCGTCACGCTCGGACTCGCCGTACCCAACCCGCGCTCGCTCACCGTCGAGGGCATGCGTACTGTCGCGGGGTTCGCCCGCGATCGGGGTCTGACGGTCATGATCCACCTGTCCGAGACGGCCACCGACGATGCGATGTGCATCGAGCACGCCGGCCTGCGCGCGATCGACTACCTGGCCGAAGGCGATCTGATCGGCGAGCGGCTCCTGGCCGTGCACGGCGTCGAACTGGATGCGCACGCGCGCGCTGTGCTGGCCGGCGCCGGGGCCGCCGTGTCCTGGAATCCCGTGTCCAACTGTCGGCTCGGATCCGGCGTCGCACCGGTGGTGCAGCTACTCGCCGACGGTGTCGCAGTGGGCATCGGCGTCGACGGTGCGGGTTCCAACGACCGGCAGGACATGCTCGAGACGATCCGTATGGGCGCGTACACGCAGCGTGCCCAGGCACGCCGGGCCGACCTGTTCGACGCGGCCACCATGCTCGGGATCGCCTGCGACGGCGCCGGGCGTGCCCTGGGGTTCCCGGTCGGGCCGGCGGCGGGCGGCGTGTGCAGCGGCCGGCTGGCAGACCTCACGCTGCTCCGGTTCGATCGCGACTTCGCGTGCCTGCCCGTCTCGGATCCGGGTGCCACACTGCTGACCTGCGGTACCCCGCGCATCATCGACACGGTGCTGGTGGGAGGTGAGATCGTGGTCGCCGACGGGCGCAGTACCCGGATCGACACCGCGGCTCTCGCAGCCGCGCTGCAGGCCGTGTAGCGCACTGACCCGGAAGTGACTCTGACCTGGAAGTGACTCCGACCCCCGAAATGACTAGTGCCCCCGAAATGACTACTGACCGCAGCGACGGGGGTCAGCTGCGGTCAGTGCCCCTAAATCATAACAGGCTCATTACAGCATTGCGCTGCAGAGGTCACGGTTTTTTCTCAGCAAGAGCCTGACGCGCCAATAATTCGCGCCCGGCCGGGTAGGCGGCGAGCTGCGGAGGCAGGATGCCCGGCCGTCCGGACTCGACGACGGCCACCACCGCGCCGGGCGGGCCGTCACCGCCGGGTGTGAGGCCGAGCCGTCGCAGCGTCTGCCGAGCGACCGGCTCGGGTGAGTCGAAGACCTCCAGAGACCGCCCTGTGCGCGCCTCGAGCGCGGCGACGATGCCGGCCGTGACCAGGCCGTAGTGGGTGCAGCCGAGAACCACGGACTCGATATCGGCCGGGGTGGCCGCCGCCGCGCGCTCGATGGCGGCGCCCACCAGACCGGGATCGCCCGAGTCGATCGCCTCGGCCAACCCGTAACAGGGGATCCGGTAGGCCAGTTCGGGCGACGCGAACCGCTCGATCAGCCCGGTCTGGTAGTCGCTGACAGTGGCCGCGGCGGTGGCCCACACGGCGAACGGGCGCCCCGTGGCACCGGCGGGCCGGATCGCGGGAACCACCCCGATCACCGGCACGCCGGGCTCGAATCGAGCCCGCGCCGACTCGAGCGCGTACATCGACCCGGTGTTGCAGGCGACCACCAGCGCGTCGACATCATGTCGCCCGCAGGCGGAGGCGACGGTGACTATCCGCTCCGCGATCTGCTGAGGTTCGAGCAGACCGTAGGGCATGTAGTCGGGATCGCGAGCCAGGACCAGCTCCAGGTCGGGGCGGATCGCGACCAACGCCGCGGCGTAGTTGACCATCCCCAACCCTGAATCGATCACCGCCACCCGCACGGACGCGATCCTATGCGACAGGGGCGGCGGCACCGGTGTCGAGGCCGCCGCCACCGTCGCTGGTCAGTACGGCTTGGTCGGCAGGTATTTGCCGTCGAGCGTGATCACCGCGCGCTCGCCGCCGTCGGGGTCGGGGACCTTCTTGATGTCGAGCTTGAAGTTGATCGCGCTGATGATGCCGTCGCCGAACTGCTCGTGCACCAGGGCCTTGAGGGTGGAGCCGTAGATCTGGATCATCTCGTAGAACCGGTAGATGGTGGGGTCGGTCGGCACCCCGCCCGGGATGCTGCCGCGTACCGGGATGGTCTGCAGCAGCTGTGCCGCGTCCGGGCCGAGGTCGAGCTTGTCGGCCACCACGTTCGCGGCGTCGGCCGGCAACGGGTGCTGGCCGAGCAGGGCCGCGGTGACGAAGGCCAGGCTCAGCCCGGTGCCGTCGGCCAAGTCCTGCCAGGACAGGTTCTTGGCGGTCTTGGCGGCGATGACCGCAGCGGCCAGCTCTTGGCGGGGGGCCTGTTCGAATTGCGACTGGACCATGAGTATTTCCTGTTCTCGTTCGGGGGGGGTATCAGGCGGTGGCTTCGGGCGCGGAGGCCCGGGCGCGGGTGTGGGGGTGCTCGGCGAGGCTGACGAATCGGCGGGTGGCGCCGTCGAGGGCATCGATCGAACTGGTCTCGATGTCGTAGACCCAACCGTGCAG
>CAJCHX010000842.1 GCA_903970215.1 Acidobacteriaceae bacterium | reverse complement strand
GATCACCACGATGAGGAAGATGCCCGCAGCTCGGGTGAGCCACCGGAACCCCGTCTCCATCCCGGCGGCAGCGCGCGATCCCACGACGATGGCGGGCGCCGCTTTCGCGACACCCGCCTCGCCCGGGTCGGCGCTCGGCCTGGCAGCTCCTGCTACCGCTCGGTTCGGCTCCACGGAATCCTCTGTAGACATCTGTCCCCGTCCGTCGGCCATGACTGCTGCTGCGCCCTTCTTACCAGCCGGTCGACCCGGCCGGCATCACTGAATCGAGTCGATCGAACTCTGCAAGGTAGCCCGGAACGAGTCCGGGATCGGCGCATAGCCCTCCGACGACAGCTGCGATTGGACCGGCTGGCTGGCCGCGACGCTCAGGAACGTCTTGATACCTGCACCCACCTGCGAGTCCGCGTACTTCGAGCACACGACCTCATACGTCGCGAGGACGATCGGGTAGGCACCCGTCGCGGTCGGCTTGTAGAAGGCGGTGGTGTCCAGGATCAGGTCCTTGCTACCGGGCGTCTTGAACTTGGCGGCTGCGATGGTCTTGGCCACCGTGTCACTGTTGAGCGGCACCGCGTCCGGACCCGCCGAGGTGATCACGTCGACCGTCTTGAGCTTCTGCGCCTGCGCGAAGCTCCACTCGGTGTACGTGATGGCGCCCTCGGCCTTGTTGACGGTGGCGGCCACCTGCGGGTTGCCGTTGGCACCCTGGCCCGTACCACCGACGAACGTCTTGCCCGCGCCCTTGGTCCAGTCGGCCGGAGCCGCCGAGGACAGGTACTTCTGGAAGTTGTCGGTGGTGCCCGACTCATCCGAACGGAAGACCACGGTGATCGGCAGGTCCGGAAGAGTGACGCCCTTGTTCTCGGCGGCGATCTCCGGCGCGTTCCACTTGGTGATCTTGCCGGTGAAGATCTTGGCGATGGTGTCGGCGCTCAGGCTCACCTGGACGTCGCCCGGAAGCCGGTACGCGACCGCGATGGGGCCGAACACCAACGGCAGGTTGTACACGGGCGAGCCACACTTGGCGGCCGCTGCCTTCTCCTGGTCGGCGCTCAGCGGCGAGTCCGATCCACCGAAGTTGGTGACACCGCTGGTGAAGTCGGTGATGCCCTGACCGGAGCCGTTACCGGTGTAGTCGACGTTGGCGCCGTCGCAGTCCTGCGCGAAGGCGTTCTTGAACACGGTCATGGCGTTGCCCTGCGCGGTCGAGCCGCTGGACTTGAGGTCGAGCTTGCCGTTGCACTTGATGCCGCCGGCGCCCGCCGCCGCCGCACTACCGCTGGCGCCGCTCGACGACGCGTTGTTGTCGCTGCCGCACGCGCTGAGCGACAGCGACAGCGCCGCCACGGCCGCGACGGACACTGCAACTGATCCACGCTTGAAGTTCACCGAGATTCCTCCGTTGTTCCAGGGGCGGCCGGACGACAGGAGTTCACCGACTCGACTCCCTCTCCGTGCCGCGCAGACCGGCGGCGCCGGTCCGCGTACACCTTCGGTGGTGTCGACACGAACGTAAGGAGAGGGGGTGTCCACCCTCCCGGACTCGGGTGAACGGAGGGTTAACATCGCACGTCAGCGGGTGTTCGTCGATGACGTGGTGCCGCTGGCGACAGCGGTTTCAGATAGTGATCGCTCCAGCACGATATGCCACATCGCGCCGGTACTCCGTGAACCCGAGGCCGGTGTACGTCCGAAGCGCGGCGTCGTTGTCCCCCTCGACGTACAGGGCCACCTCGCCCAGGCCCTGCCCGGCCAGATGGTGCAGCCCGACCGCGGTCAAGAGCCGTCCCAACCCGCGCCCCTGGCCCTCGGGCGCGACGCCGACGATGTACACCTCGCCCAACGCCGGGGCGTCGGCGGTCGCGGGGTGCACCTTGGTCCAGTGGAAGCCGAGGAGCCTGCCACCATCCGACCCGGCGCCGTCGGTGACCGCGAGGAACAGGCCCGCCGGGTCGAACCAGTCGGAGTGCACGCGCTCATCGATCTGCTCCTGCCCCCAACCGCCCTGCTCGGGATGCCAGGCGAAGGCCGCGTTGTTCACCGCCAGGAGTGCGCGGTCGTCGGACGGCCCCGCATAGGTCCGGACGACCACCCCGGTTGCGGGTTCGGGCGCCGCGTCGAGCCCGGCCAGCGACCGACGCAGCTGCAGGAGCGTCCGCGCCGGTATGAGCTTCAGGGCGCTCGCGACCGCGCGCGCCGCGGGCAGGTCACCGTGCGCCCACACCGTGGCCTCGGCGCCGGCTACGTCGAGCGCGGCCCGCACCAGGATCCGCCCGCGGCCGTGCCCCCGCCGGCCACGG
>CAJCHX010000841.1 GCA_903970215.1 Acidobacteriaceae bacterium | reverse complement strand
GACCCGAGCGACACGAACATCCTGCACGAGATCGTGCCCAGTGACCTGGTTGATCCCTTTGACAACGTCCTGATCGCCGACAACGACTGCAGCGGTTTCTGCCCGACGCTGCCCGACTACGGCGACAACGCCAACGGAACCCCTGAGACCCCCGACGAGCTCGGGGCGCTGCAGCTCTCCAGCGACGCGGGCACTTCCGCCGACCCCGCCGACCCGGCCCAGCTGTGGGCGCTGGGAGCGCCGACCAGCGCCTCCTTCGCCGCGGGTCCGCAGCCGCTTGTGCTGCGCTACACCGCAGCGGACGCGAGCTGGGCTCAGATCGTCCCCACCGACACGCCGTTTGCCACCAGCGACACGCCGCTGGCGATCGCCGCCGACCCCGGCCAGGACGCGGCGTGGGTGACCTTCCGCGACAGCAGCGACAACTCCAGCGCGGAGCTCGAGCTGCTTCAGTCGGCCGATGGGGGAGACACGTGGAGCATCGCCGAGCAGGACCAGCTCGGCCCCGAGCAGGGGGTCGGCGACCGCGGCGGCGCCGGGCCGATCACCTGCCCGGCCGCGCACGACTGCTGGCTGGCCACCGATCAGGGGTGGCTGTTTCACCTCACCGACGGCTCTCAGCTGCCGCAGAGCAGCGATCCGCTGTTCAACGGGGGCGATGGGATCATCACCTACCGCCCGCCTGACGGGGGCACGGTCGTGCTGCCGCCGGTCACCAACCCGATCGACGACTCGCTGGCCAACCAGCAGCCGCCGGTGGTCCTGCCGCCCACCGGGACCGCGCCGGCCGCTCCGAAGAAGCAGCGACCGCTGGTCAGCCACGAGAAGGTCAAGGAGGTCGGCAAGCGGGGCGAGATCTCCTTCAGCTTCACCCTCTCGGCCAAGGCCAACGTGCAGCTGGTCGCGTTCCGCAAGGCGGGCGCGGTGACCAAGCACAAGACCGGCAAGCGCAAGCAGAAGAAGCGGACGAAGGCCGACGCGGTGACGGGCGGCGCGCCCAAGCGCCCGTCGAAGAGCACGACCAAGGTGAGCGGCTCGGTGGTCGTGGCCCGCTCCAAAAAGGAAGTGCTCGGCAAGGGCAACCATGCGATCGTGCTCAAGCTCAACCCGAAGCGGTGGCCGACGAGCCTGAAGCTCAACGCCACGCCGTACAGAGCTGAGAAATAGGTGTCACATTTGGCGCGCTTTTGTAACGCGCCAGTGGAATGGTGAATTAACTTGCAATAGTCACACTGCGGCCTCGGTGTGACCACACGTGGGGCAGGGTGAAGATGGAGACTCCCACCGCGGCCGGCGATCGCCGGCCAACCAGCGACACATGGGAGCGCAGATGAGCGCGAAGGAAAGTGCCGAGGCCCTGAGCCTCTCGCAGCGGGTCAGGACACGGGCGTTGCCGTTCGCCGGGGCGATGGCCCTGGCCGTCACCGGCGCGATGGCCGTTGCGCCCGGCGCGATGGCCCAGGCCTCGCCGACCGCATCGGCCCACACCGTCGGGCAGTTGCCGGCCGCCGTGCGGTCGCAGGTCGCCACGCAGGTCGCCTCACAGGTCAAGTTCACCGGTTCCGACAGCGTCGCGGGCGACCAGTTCGGCGACACGGTCGCCAGCGACGGCGACCTGCTGCTCGTCGGTGCGCCGCAGGCGACGGTCAACGGCAACGCCCAGGAGGGTGCGGTCTACGTCTTTCTCGTCTACGGCTTCGGCTCCAGTCGCCGGGTGCTGCAGGTCGATAAGGCAACCGAGCCCAACGGCCAGGCCGGCGATCAGTTCGGTCAGGCGCTCGCGGTCTCGCCGGCCGGCGTCGTCGCCATCGGCGCGCCGGGCGCCACGGTCGGCACCACTCCGTTCCCGGGTGCGGTCTACGAGTACTCGATCGACCTCCAGGGTCGGATGATCCGCTCCACCACGCTGACCTCATCCGACGGGCAGTCGGGTGACTCGTTCGGCCGTTCGGTCGCGATCGCCAGCAACGGCACGACGATCGTCGGGGCCCCGAACGCTGACAACAACGCCGGCGCGCTGTATCAGTTCCCCGCGCCGAGCGGCAAGTCCGGGGTCGTGACCCAGTCCGCCGAGATGACTGCGGTCAACGGCCAGTACGGGGACGGGCTCGGCGTCTCGGTCGCGATCACCGGTTCGACGATCATCGCCGGCGCGCCGCAGGCCAGCGTGGGAACGGGCCAGAACCAGGGTGCGGCGTACGTGTTCCCGATCGCCGGGGCCAAGACGACGTCGGAGACCTCGTCGACCGTGCTGTCGGCCTCGGACGGCATCGGCGGAGACCAGTTCGGTGTGTCGGTCGCGGCCTCGGGCTCGACCGTCGCCGTCGGTGCCGAGAACGCCTCGGCGACGTCCCCGGGCTCGGGCGCGGTGTACGAGTTCACCCAGCCGGCGAAGGGTTTCACGAGCGCCACGCAGACCGCGAAGCTCATCTTCGCCAACGGTTTGGCCGGTCCGGCGGCGATGGGCACCTCGGTGGCGGTCAGCGGCAACGAGATCGTTGCCGGCGCGCCGACCGCCACGGTGGGCAAGAACCCGTTCCAGGGCGAGGTTGCCGAGTTCGCGGCGCCGAAGGCCGGCTTCAAGGGCACGGTGACCCCGACGGCGATCCTGACCGATGCCAGCGGCGTGGCGAATGACTCGCTGGGCCAGTCGGTCTCGATCTCCAGCGCCGGCTACATCTTCGCCGGCGCGACGGATGCAAACAACGCGCAGGGTGCGGGCATCGCGTTCAACGGCTGACCGCCTCGCACGGTCTCGCGGCGGATCGGCGCCGCAGTTCGGCCCCGGGCGGATGGATTGCGCCCGGGGCCGGATCCGATCCCACGCCACCGTCACCGTCGCTCGGATCAGATGACCACCTTCGCTCCCCAGCCCACATCACCGCCGTCGCGCGAGGCCGGACGCCCGCCGCCAGGGGCGGCGCTCTCGGTGGTGATCGCCGAGCCCGTGCCCTCGGTCGCGCGGGCGGTCGCCCAGGCGCTGCGCCGCCGAGGCTGGCGAACGCACGTCATGGAGGCGCTTGCCGCCGGCCCGGCGTCGCGGCAGACCCTCTCGCAACTGCGGCCGCGGGTCCTGATCATCGACCCGGTCGCGGTGGTGCGGTGGCGAGAGGACTGGCTCAAGATGGTGACGATCGTCGTGCCCGGCGTGGTCGTGATCGTCTGGACCGAGGACTCCGATCCGCATCAGCGGGCGCGAGGGCTGCGGATGGGCGCCGACCACTGGCTGCGCAAGCCGGTCGCGATCGAGGAGCTCGTCGCGATCGTCGAGGCGGCGGTCCGCCGCCGGCCGACGTCGGCCTCCCTCGAGCGTCCGTGGGCGGTCGTCAGCGCCGGAGAACTGACGATCAGCGAGCGAGACCACGTCTGCCGTGTGCGCGGTCAGG
>CAJCHX010000840.1 GCA_903970215.1 Acidobacteriaceae bacterium | reverse complement strand
GCCGAAGATGAAGCCCTTGTAGTTCTCGACGCGCGGCACCTCGCCGAGGCCCCACTTCGACTTGTCGATCTCGCCGTGGTACGCGTCCTGCTCGTTCGGGACGTTGACCAGCTTTCCGGACGTGTCGTATGCCCAGCCGTGGTAGGTGCAGGTGAACGCCTTTGCGTTGCCGAGGTCGGCGCGACAGACCCGCATGCCGCGGTGGCGGCAGAAGTTCAGCAGGGCCTTGACCGACTTGTCCCTCTGACGAACGACGAGGATCGGGTCGGCACCCATATAGGTCGAGAAGAAGTCGCCAGGCTTCGGAATCTGGCTCTCGTGCGCCAGGAACAGCCATGTCCGCCCGAACAGCCGCTCGAGCTCGAGCTCGTAGATCTCCTGGCTGGAGAACACGTGCGGGCTGATGAGGCCGTTCTCGACGTCGACGTAGGAGTTGATCGTTTCACTGGAGAGCATTGCGCGTCCTCACATGCAGGTGGGCCGGTGGGTTAGAGGAAGATCGAGAGGTTCTTCGAGAGCACGACGTTCTGGTCGAGGACCACGGTGCGGCGGGCGATCTGCCACGTCTGGACATCCAGCCGGCGTAGCAGGTCGTGCCGCTCGCCCACCCAGAAGTCGACCTCGTCCTCGAGGCGGTTGCGGTAGACGAGGAAGTTCGAGCGCACCTCGTACTCGTTGTCGACGGCGGTCGGCTCGATGCGGATGTTGGTGATCAGATGACGCGCCCGGCTGGGCGGGTCCTCGGCCCAGTGCTTCTGGGTCAGGATCTGCTTGACCCGCCAGCCGAGGGACAGCTTGTTCTCGTCGAACAGGCCCATCTCCCTCTCGGTGGTCTTTTCGAGGTGGGCCTCCTGCATCAGCCGGTTCATCCGGTTGGGCATCCAGTAGTGCACGTCGTCGGCGAACAGGCGGTACCAGTCGCCGAAGTTGCGGTCGTCGAGCAGCGTCGCCTCGAAGTAGAGAAACTGCTCGACCTCCGTGCGCAGGTCGGGGTGGACAAACAGGCTGTCAGGGATTCGGAGCAGTTCCTGCGCTGTAGACACCGTGGTCATGGGGACTCCTTGGTCATGGGTCGAGGTCGTGGGCTCAATGGGCGGAAGATTCCGGCACGGACGCCGGTGCGTGGCCGTTCGGCGTCTCGGCCATGAGGTCGTCGATCGCCGACTTGCTCGTGATGAAGGTGCGCTTGTGGCCCCAGATGCTGGGGCTGCGGAACCACGCCGGCACCCAGGTGTCCTCGACGATGCGACCGCCGACCCCGTATTCGAGGTCGAACCCCGATGGCGTGCGGATGTAGAAGGAGGTCATGTAGTCGTTGGAGTG
>CAJCHX010000839.1 GCA_903970215.1 Acidobacteriaceae bacterium | reverse complement strand
GGGCCCTCGTACCACCAGTGTCCGAACAGCTCGGTGTCGAAGGCGGCCACCACGAGTGCGTCCTGGCCGATCCGAGCGCTCTCCGAGCGGATCCGGGTGCGGACCGTCTCCACGAAGTCAGCGACGTGTCTGTCCACTGCGCGGGAGGCGCGTTCGCTGTCGTAGGCCGCCTTCCGGTTGTCCGGAACCGACCGGCCGGTGACCCGGCTGGACTTGAGCCCCGTCGCATGGTCGATCGCGTAGAAGTCACGGTAGGACGCGTGTCCGGGGTACCCCGACTTCGGCGACCACACGCGGTAGCTGACCGGCAGGTCGCGGCCGACGCACAAGACGCTCGAGTCCCCGACGGGGCGGGCTAGCGCGGTGTCGCCGCCGAGCGTCGGACCGTCGACCATGAAGTGGGTGACGCCTGCGGCCTGGTAGTCGGCCTCCATTCCGGGCTTGTATGCGCACTCCGGCGCCCAGATCGCCGTACCGGCGTTGGGACCGAACCGGTCCCGCCCGTACGCCAGGCCCTCGCGCAGGGCCAACTCGCGCAGCCGCGGGTGCAGGAGCGGCTGGAAGGGGTGGGCGAGCGGGCCGCCGAGCAGTTCCACGGTGCTGGCATCGGCGAGACGCCGCAGTACCGGGCTGCCGCCGTGCCGCCAGTCGGACTCGAACCGCGCGAGCGCGGCCGCGGAAGCGCGATGTTCCCGTGCGCCCAGCTCGCGGGTGGCTCGGTCGGCGGAGAGGGCGGCCTCGTGCGCCCGCAGTTGCCAGTTCCCCAGCCAGTGGTGCATGGCCGTGAGGCAGTAGGGGTCGTCGAGTTGGGCGGCGAGGATCGGCGTGACGCCCAGCGTCAGCCGGTCTTCGAGGCCGTCGTCGGCCAGCCGGCCGAGCATCTCGGTGACGGGCAGATACGACGCTGCCCACGACTGGTACAACCACTCCTCGCCCACCGGCCACGCGCCGTGGTGCGCGAGCCACGGCAGATGCGAATGGAGCACGAACGCGAGCATCCCCGGCTCGCGGTCGCCGCGGGCCGGGGTGGACCGTGCCCGACGCGGCCCAGCGCTCACGCGCGCACCGCCGGGCCGGAGGGCTTGCGCGCGTAGAAGAGGAGGTCGAGGCTGTCGGGCGCGTCTGCGCGGATCTCGAAGTCGGCGGCCGCGACGTGGGCGACGTCGCGCGAGAGTTCCGCAGGCCACGGGCGGCCGGCCAGCGAGCGCTCGATCTGGGCGTCGATGAAGCTGCCGCCGTGCCGGGCGTCGAGCTCCGCGAGCCGCGGCCCGTGGTAGACGCCGAGCCGCTCGGTCACCGTCAGGCCCGCGTCCGTCAGTAGGTCTGCGAGCTCGTCGCTCGCCAGCTCGCGCGTGTGGAAGGGATTGAGCGGAGTGTCACGACCGGGGGAGAAGGTGATCCGGTTGGGGGTGGACACCGCCAGTTCGCCGCCCGGCCGCAATACGCGCGCGACCTCGCGGAGGAATTGTGATTGATCCCACAAGTGCTCGATCACCTGGAAGTTGACGACGGCGTCGACGGACGCGTCGGGCAGCGGTAGCCGGGCGAGGTTTCCGTGCACCATGGTCACCGCCGGATAGGTGGCCCGGACGTGGGCGACGGCCTGCTCGTCGTAGTCGAGTGCGGTGACCCGCGCACCTGCCGCCGCCAGCATGGCCGCTCCGTAGCCCTCGCCGCTACCGGCCTCGAACAGGTCTTTTCCCTGGTATCGCGCGCTGATCGCCAGGTAGGCGACCTCATGCCGGCGGAACCAGTAGTTCTCCTCGGGGATGCCGGGGACGGTCCGCTCACCGGTGAGGGGCAACGCTTCGCACATTCTGGAAAGCCTAACGCTCGGGAGCCGTCGGTCACATGGACTCGACAGCTACTTGCAGGTAACTTACTCTTCGGTAAGGCGGCGTGCCCGGCGGCGGCCCGGGGTTGGCGGGATTATCCCCCCTCCCGGGGTGTGCCGAGGTGCGACGGTGTGAGAATGTCGCTGGAGCGTATCCACAATTGCAGGAGGGTCGACGAAGACCAATGACCAACGTTGTCGTACTCATTAAGCAGGTCCCCGACACCTGGTCGGAGCGGAAGCTGACCGAGGGTGACTTCACCCTCGACCGCGAGTCCGCCGACGCTGTCCTGGACGAGATCAACGAGCGGGCCGTCGAGGAGGCCCTGCAGATCAAGGAGGCCACCGGCGGCGAGGTCACCTTGCTGACCGTCGGCCCGCAGCGTGCCAACGAGGCCATCCGCAAGGCCCTGTCCATGGGCGCCGACAAGGCCGTCCACGTCAAGGACGACGCGGTCCACGGCTCCGATGCTGTTCAAACCGCATGGATCCTGGCGCGGGCACTGGGCACCATCGAGGGCGTCGAGCTGGTCATCGCCGGTAACGAGGCGACCGACGGCCGCGTGGGCGCCGTGCCGGCGATCCTGGCCGAGTACCTGGGCCTGCCGCAGCTGACGCACCTGCGCAAGCTGACCGTCGAGGGTGACACCCTCAAGGGCGAGCGCGAGACCGACGAGGGCATCTTCGAGGTCGAGGCGTCGCTGCCGGCCATCGTCTCGGTCAACGAGAAGATCAACGAGCCCCGGTTCCCGTCGTTCAAGGGCATCATGGCCGCCAAGAAGAAGCCGGTCGACGTGCTGACGCTGGCGGAGATCGGCGTGGAGGCCGACGAGGTCGGCCTGGCGAACGCGGGTTCGTCCGTCACCTCTGTCACGCCCAAGGCGGCCAAGGCCGCGGGTGAGAAGGTCACCGACGAGGGCGACGGCGGTACCAAGGTGGCGCAGTACCTCATCGCGCAGAAGATCATCTAAGCCCCCTCGTACCGATATAAGGAGAACCACCAACAATGGCAGACGTACTGGTCCTCGTCGAGCAGTCCGAGGGCAAGGTCAAGAAGGTCACGTCCGAGTTGCTGACCGCGGCCAAGGTGCTCGGTGAGCCCGCAGCCGTCGTGGTCGGCGCGCCCGGCACCACCGACGCGATCGTCGATCAGCTCAAGGCCGCCGGCGCGGCGAAGATCTACCGGGCGGAGTCGGCCGAGGCCGACGCGTACCTGGTCACCCCGAAGGTCGACGTCCTCGGCGCGCTCGTCGAGAGTGTCTCCCCGGCCGCCGTCGTCACCGCCGCCTCGTTCGAGGGCAAGGAGGTGTCGGGCCGCCTCGCCGCGCGCCTCGGCTCCGGCCTGCTCGTCGACGTGATCGAGATCAAGCCGGGCGGCACCGGCGTGCACTCGATCTTCGGTGGCGCGTTCACCGTCGACGCCCAGGCCGGCGGGGAGGTCCCCGTGTACTCGGTGCGTCCCGGCGCGATCGAGGCCGACGGGGAGGCCGGCGCCGGCGAGATCGTCGACGTCGAGGTGCCCGAGCAGGCCGAGAACGCCGTGAAGATCACCGCCAAGCACCCCGTCAGCGGCGGCAGCCGGCCGGAGCTCACCGAGGCCTCGATCGTGGTCTCCGGTGGCCGCGGCGTCGGCTCGGCCGAGAAGTTCTCTGTGGTCGAGGCGCTCGCCGACTCGCTCGGTGCCGCCGTCGGCGCCTCGCGTGCCGCCGTCGACTCGGGTTACTACCCCGGTCAGTTCCAGGTCGGCCAGACCGGTAAGACCGTGTCGCCGCAGCTGTACATCGCGCTGGGCATCTCCGGCGCCATCCAGCACCGCGCCGGTATGCAGACGTCGAAGACGATCGTCGCTGTGAACAAGGACGAGGAGGCGCCGATCTTCGAGATCGCCGACTACGGCATCGTCGGCGACCTGTTCGACGTGGCTCCCCAGCTCACCGAGGCCGTGAAGGCGCACAAGGGCTGATAACCGCCCCGACCTAGGATCCCCTGCCCGTTCGCGGGCAGGGGATTCTGCGTTTCTGCTGGTAGCCGCGTGCTTTGCTAGCAGAACCGACAGCCGAAACCGCCGTATCCTGCTGCGGTTTCTGCTAGTGAACCTCCTTCGGGCCACGCGTGGGATCAGAGCTCCCGTCGCCTCGGAGCATGATCTCGGTCACCTTGCAGCGGCCGTCACCGCGCTCTATCCGGACGCCGTGTTGTGCGGATGGTCGGCTGCGCGCCTGCTCGAGCACCCGATGGCGAAGTCGCGCAACGATCTCGAAGTGTGGACTCCGCGACAGATCCGTCGCGCCGGTGTGGTCAGTCGGACGGCGGCGCTGGACCAGGACGAGGTCATCGACCGGTTCGGTACTCGCTGCACCTCTCCGGAACGGACAGCGGTGGACCTGGCGCGGTACGTAGCCGGCGACGAGGGTATCGCCGCGATGGACCAGTGCCTGCGCAGCATCGACCGGCGGCCGCCGATCACTACGCCCGAGCGGGTGACCGCGTACCTGGATTCGCGGCCGACGTGGCGGGCCTCTCGGGTTCGTGCGGTGCTCGCAGAGGCGGATGGGCGGGCCCAGTCGCCGTGGGAGACGTTCTCGCGACTCGCCCTGCATCGGGCGGGACTCACTCGATTCGTCCCGCAGGTCCCCGTTCTGGGCGGGACGTATGTGCTCGACCTCGCCGACGAGGAGTTCAAGGTCGGGGTCGAGTACGACGGCGCATACCACCGCGCGCCTACCCAACATGCGGCCGACGTCGAGCGATGGAACACGCTGCGCTACGACCTCGGGTGGGAACTGATCCTGGTGACCGCAGGCCCGCTGATGAACGACAGGGCGCGACTACTTCGGCGAGTCCGTGCGGCGCTGGCAGCTAGGGATGGGACGGTGCAGCTGCTCACAGCGGTGGTAGTTAGCAGAAACGTCAGGCGAACCCGCCCGTTCGGGCTGCGGCTACTGCTGGTAACGGGCGCTGCCGACCTCGCCGGGGAAGCCCTCGTCGGCGTCGGACGTTATCCTGCTACGTGAGCATGAACCCATCCGAGCGCGCTGTCGTATACCTCGACCACGCCGCAGACACTCCCACAGTGCCCGCGGCGATAGCGGCGATGGTGGAGGCGGGCTCGCGGCCCGGCAACGCCTCGTCGGTGCACGGGTCCGGCCGTCGTGCTCGGCGATTGCTGGAGGAGGGCCGGGAGTCGATCGCACGCGACCTCGGGGCCCGGCCGTCGGAGGTGGTTCTGACCGGCGGTGGCACGGAGGCCGACAACCTCGCCGT
>CAJCHX010000838.1 GCA_903970215.1 Acidobacteriaceae bacterium | reverse complement strand
TATCTGCGGCTTGACGGCTGAAGCCGTCGTGGCGACTCCGCAGATTGTCGCTCGCGGACGAGGTCAGAACTGCGCGCACAATCGCCTTCCTGCATGCGTCGCGCTGCAGCGCGACGGCGCGCACGCGCTCGACGACTACAGCTTGGACTGGAGCGGGTACCGCTCAGGATGCTCGATCGAGTCCACCGATAGATCGACATCGAGCTCTGGCCAGTGCAGATGTCCCGGCGTCGGCCGTTCGACGCGGAGGATCGCCTCAACCGTGGCCTGCTTGAACCACGGGAACGCCTCAAACGGAAGAAAGACCTCAGCACCGTCGACGAGCATCCAGAACCCGTGCTGGGAAATGTTGGTGACCTCAGTGGCCGAAGTGGCGCTTCCAGGCATCCCTGATCTCCTGCTCTCGATCGGTGATCAACTCTAGGGCGCGTCTCAAATCCTGAGCGCTCAGCTGGTAGTTCATTCCAGCATCGCCACAGGGTCATCGCCGCCGGTTACGCCGCCGAGACGACTTCGTCTCTCGCCGTGCGTGTTTGCGGGCAGTCGCGTCTCGCCGCCGGGCCCCATCAGGTTTGCGCTCCGATTCCAGCACCTCTCGCTCCTGCTCCCACGTGCCCGGAAGTGCGCGCAGCGCCGCGACATGCGCGTCGCGATCGTAGACGCGCTCGTCAACCCACGCTTCCCAGACCTGCGCGGCAACGGGCCGACCGAGCATGTGCAGGATCTCGTGTCGCTCATATCCAGAGTCCAGCAGCCGCGACGCCGTCTCCCACACCTCCGGCGGCGAGTCGTCCCACAACTGGGCCGCGACGATCCCGTGCATCACGAGATGCAGACGCGGATTGATCGCACCATTCGGTCCCTCGATCTCACGAACCCCCGCCTTCAGGGCATCTTCCAGCTCTGGATGCTCAGCACGGATCACCACCGCGCGCAGATCCTCATCGGCGAGCTCGTCAAGCCCGATCTCGAGCTGGGCCAGCACAGCGGGATCTGCGACAAACTCTCGACGCGCCTGCTGATCCCGCGACGGTCCGCTCGTCATGCCCTCAGTATCGCTTCCGAGGCGGTCAAAGTCGCACGCACGAACCTACAAACGCAACGCTTTACCGTCGCGGACGGCCCCCCTTTGCGTCGATGAGCAGGCAACTCCTCACGCTCGCTGGGCGACGGATCCGCGCTTTGGCGTATACCTGCATCCAGAGCAGGTGGATCGCGCTGAAGCCTTGCGACTTGCCGACGTCTGGGCTACGGAGCCGGCAGGGACGCGGTGGAGATGGTCTGGATCGCTCGCCCGGTGTAGTCGGCGATGAACAGCGTTCCGCCCGGTGCGAGCGCCATGTCGCGCGGGAACGCTCCTGCGGAGAGGTCGCCGAGCACGGTCGGGTGGGTCGGATCGGTCGTGTTGAGGACTGAGAGCGCGCTCTGCGCGCCGGGGGTGTTGAAGCGGTCGGAATCTCCGACGACCAGTTCGTTGCCGTCGTCGACGAGGGCCAGGCCGACGGGTGATTGCCCGACCCGGATCTGGCCGATGAGGGCGTGCCGTGGGTCGCTGCGCAGTTTGTCGGCGGAGAACGCCTCGACGGTGTTACTGCCTCGTGCGGTCACCCAGACGGTGATGCCGTCGGGCGCCACGGCCACGCGTACCGGCTGGCAGCCGGCCGAGACATCTTGCACGACCGCCCTGGCCGGATGGTGTTCGGCGGAGGCGACGCTGATCAGGCTGAGCGAGCCCTGCGATCCGGAGGCCAGCTCGCTGGTGACGTAGAGCCAGCGTCCGTCTGGTGAGAACGCCATCCCGACGGGTGCCTGGTTGACCGCGACGGTTCCGATCAAGGCCGAGCGGCGAAAGTGGGAGCGGATTGCGGTGCGCAGGTCGTAGACGGCGACGTCTGCTGAGTCCTCTTCGCTGACGAACGCGTACTGCCCGGTTGGGTCGACGGCGACCTCGATCGCGCCTAATAGGCCCGGCTTGGGGCTGGCGAGGACGCCGAGGAGGGCTTGCGGCTGTCCTGCTTGCGCATGGGCGGTATCGACGACTGCGACTCCGGTCTGGGTGACCACGAGGAGATATCGGTCGTTCGGGGTCAGCGTCTCGCCGGCTGCGTCATGTCCTGGCAGCTGAACGGTGTGGACGATCTGCGGCCGGCCGGTGGCGGTCGAGATCACGTTGACGGTCGCCCGGAGCGTCGCGTTCGACTGAGACACGAACGCGTCCTGTGGATCAGCAGCCACTCCGAACGGGATCCCGCTTGTCGACACCGAGGAGGCCACAACGCCGGGCAGAACGGGTTGGAGGTTGGTCTGTGTGCTGCAGCCGGGCGTTCCGGCGGCGGTGACCGGTTCCGGCCCCTTCGGCGGCTTCGGGGGTTGCGGCGGCCGACTCGCGATCGCGGCCTTGAGCTCGCGGGCCACCGTCGTCCATCTGCCGTTGGCGCTGCGCGTGACCGAACCGTTGGTGATCAGGTGGCAGCCTCCGAGCTGGACGATGACTCGGACCGAATGTCCGTCGGCATAGAGAAACCGCACCTTCGCGGTCCGAGGAGTCGGTTTCCGGCAGCTGGCGGGGATCTCGCGGGCGGGCTGTCGTGGCAACCGATCGAACTCTGCCGCGAGATGTCGCGCCGTCGCTTGCGACCCGTTGCCGATTCCGCCCATTGGAGAACAGATCCCGTACGAGACCGGTCCCGACGGGACCAATACACGGTGCGCCCGCGACCAGGACGTCGA
>CAJCHX010000837.1 GCA_903970215.1 Acidobacteriaceae bacterium | reverse complement strand
GAGATCGGGAACCGCGACTGCCGCCGGACGGCCATGAATATGCGTGGCATCAAAGGGAAGTGGAACGCCATGTGGCACTCGTCGCCGGTCACCGGGTCGCCGAAGTAGGCGACCACGTCGGACGGCCACTGGTTCGCCTCGGCCAGGAGCACCCTGCCGGGGTACTCCTTGTCGATCACCGCTCGGCACTTCTTGAGGAATTCGTGTGTCTCGGGCAGGTTCTCGCAGTTGGTGCCTTCACGGGCATACAGGTAAGGGACGGCGTCCAGGCGGAACCCGTCGATTCCGCGGTCGAGCCAGAACCGCAGCACGTCGAGCATCGCCTCGTGCACCGCGGGACAGTCGTAGTTCAGATCGGGTTGGTGGCTGAAGAATCGGTGCCAATAGTACTGTCCGCGAACGGGATCGAACGTCCAGTTGGACGGTTCGGTATCCACGAAGATCACTCGTGCGTCGGGGTAGCCGGTGTCGTCGTCGGCCCATACGTAGAAGTCGCCGTACGGGCCGTCCGGATCGGATCGCGATGCCACGAACCAGGGGTGGGTGTCGGAGGTGTGGTTCATCACGAGGTCGCAGATCACCCGGATGCCGCGTTCGTGCGCCGCCGTCACCACGGCCTCGAAGTCTTCGACTGTACCGAATTCGCCTAGCACGCTGCGGAAGTCGCGAATATCGTAGCCACCGTCGCGCAGCGGGGAGTCGTAGAACGGCGGCAGCCACAGGCAGTCGACGCCCAACCACGCCAGATAGTCGAGTTTGTCCAGCAGCCCCATGAAGTCGCCGGCGCCGTCGCCGTTGGAGTCGTAGAACGCCCGCACCAGGACTTCGTAGAACACGGCACGTTTGAACCACTCGGGATCGTGTTCCGGCGGGGTCACGGCGCGGCTCGCGCCGAGCGGGGCAAGGTCTTCCCCGTCCTGCGGACCAGGGCGAGCCTCGCGACGGGGGGATGTGACGGGGCGAGCCTCGCGACGGGAGGATGTGACGGGGCGAGCCTCGCGACGGGGGGATGTGTCAGGGCGAGCCTCGCGACGGGAGGATGTCACGGGGCGAGCGGAGCGACGGGAAGACGTCACGGCACCCGATACGCGAGCGTGGTCCGCGCGGCGGCGTCGATGGTCGGAAGGACGACGATGTGCGCCACGTTGCGCCACGGCTCGAGCCGGACGTAATTGGCCTGGCCCCAATGGAAGTGCTCGCCGGAGACCTCGTCGTACACGGTGAACCGCTCGTGCCAGTCCAGTCCGATCGAGGGCAGGTCGATCCACAACGTGCCCGACTCCGTACCGAACGGGTTGAGGTTCACCACCACCAGCACTGCGTCGCCGGTGCGGGCGTCGTACTTGCTGTAGGCGATCAACGCGTCGTTGTCGACGTGGTGGAAATGCAGGTTCCGGAGCTGTTGCAGGGCCGGGTGGTGCCGCCTGATCTCGTTGAGCCGCGTGATCCAGGGCTCGAGCGACTGCCCGCGACTCTGTGCGCCCTTGAAGTCCCGCGGCCGCAGCTCGTACTTCTCGGAGTCGAGGTACTCCTCGCTACCCGCGCGCACCGCGGCGTGCTCATACAGCTCGTAGCCCGAGTACACGCCCCAGGTCGGTGACAGCGTCGCGGCCAGTGCCGCTCGGAGCGCGAACATGCCCGGGCCGCCGTGCTGCAGGCTCTCGTGCAGGATGTCCGGCGTGTTGACGAACAGATTGGGGCGGGCCACGTCGGCTTTCGAGGCGTGCTCCGCGCCGAATTGGGTGAGTTCCCATTTGGCGGTGCGCCACGTGAAATACGTGTAGCTCTGGGTGAATCCGAGCTTCGCGAGCCCGTACATGCGCGCCGGGCGGGTGAACGCCTCGGCGAGGAACAGCACGTTCGGGTCCTTGCGCTTGACCTCGGTGATCAGCCACGCCCAGAAGTCCGGCGGCTTGGTGTGTGGGTTGTCCACCCGGAAGATCTTCACGCCCTGGTCGACCCAGTGCAGCGTCACCCGGAGCAGCTCGCGGTAGATCCCCACCCGATCATCGTCGAAATTGATCGGGTAGATGTCCTGATACTTCTTGGGCGGGTTCTCCGCGTAGGCGATGGTCCCGTCGGGCAGTACGTTGAACCATTCGGGATGCTCTGCCGCCCAAGGATGGTCGGGCGCGCACTGGAACGCGAGGTCCAGGGCCACCTCCATGCCGAGTTCCCGGGTCCGGGACAGGAAGTAGCGGAAGTCGTCGAGCGAGCCCAGCCGTGGGTGCACCTCGTCGTGCCCGCCCTCGGCGGCGCCGATCGCCCACGGCGAGCCCACATCGTCCGGCCCGGGGGTGAGGGTGTTGTTGCGGCCCTTGCGGTTCACCCTGCCGATCGGGTGGATCGGCGGTAGGTAGACCACGTCGAAACCCATGTCGGCGATCCGCGGCAGG
>CAJCHX010000836.1 GCA_903970215.1 Acidobacteriaceae bacterium | reverse complement strand
CGTGATGATGAACAGCGCCCGGCCGTAGGCGTTGGAATGCACCGTGACGCGGATCGGCTGGCCCAGGTCCAGCCCGGACGTGGTGTGCAGCGACAGATCCACCGCGATCATCCGGGAGAAACTCACCTGGGTGGGCAGCTCGATCTGCCGGGTGCCCAGCGGCGGCAGCTCCTCGGTCTCCGAGCTGTCGATGGACACGCCGTCGGGCGCCGACCAGCGGATCGCCGTGCTGATCGGCAGTGGGAGGTCGTTGCGCGCCACCAGCAGGATCGGCGCCTTCTTGGACGCCAGCGTGTAGCTGCCGCCCGGCGCCAGGATATTCACCGACCCGAGCTGCGCGGCCAGTGAGGACCGCGCGGCGATGAGCCGGATGACCGCGTCACCGTTCACCGCGGTCCGGCGCGGCGCGAACCGCAGCGCGCGCAGGGCGTCCTCACGCAGCGGCGACACGTACCGGGCGGGCGTCAGCGGATTCTTGGGCACCGCGACCAGCGAACGCTGGAATTGATCGAGGTCGCCGGCGTACGAGCGCACGTCGGCGACGATCGACGCGGGAACCGTCGACGTAGCCGTTCCAGGTGGCCGGCGCGGGGCGACGATCCGGTGGGTGGGGGTCTGGGCCTCCGAGGTCGCGGCGCCCGCGACTTCGGCGAACGGGCGGGGTACCGCCAGCCCGGCGGCGAGCATCGTCGACGCCGCCGACAGTACCGCCCGGGCGTCGTCCGCGGACGCGGCCCAGATCTGCGGGGGGACCACGAGCTCGCTGCGGCCGTCGATGACGGTGCCGATCGGATCGGGGTCGGTCACGGCGGCCCACCCGCCCGGCGGCGCGAGGCGCTGTGTCGGATCGAGTGCGGGTTGCATCATCGCGCCGACAGCCGCGAGGCGCCGCGACATCGCCGACTCTTCGCCGACGGGATATCGCGCGGTGGCGGAACCGGTCGCGGTGACGCCGGGGCGCACGTTCTGTTCGTCCCCGTCGGGGTAGTCGCCCATCGCGGCGAGCGTCGCGGTGATGTTCGGGTCGAACGTCGCAGCGGCCACGCCGTTCCCGAGTGCAACGATCCCGTCGCCGACCGCGCGTGACCGGGACGGCGTGACGGTGGTCGCCGCGATCACCGCGGCGGGGGTCTGGGTGGCGCGCAGCGCGTCGGCGCCGCCGGACAGCAGCAGCCCGGAGGCGGGGATCGCGACGCCGCGCTGCGACTGCACACCCAGGATCGAGTCGATCACGTCGGCCGGCGACGTGAGCGCTGCGCGCAGGAGCGCAGCGTTGCCGGTGTCTTCGAGCGCCTCCAGGTCGACCTGGCCGAAGGGCAGTGCCACCGTGCAGGAGTGGGCCGCGACGGCGCGCAACCGGGCGAGCCACGCGGCCGCCGCTGCGGCGCCGCGGCCGGCTGCGGTGGGACCGTGTGCGTCGGCGGGGCGCCGGGACACCAGGTAGCCGCCGGTCATCGCCTGCACCGTGACCAGCAGGTCTGGATCGATGGCGAGACAGCTGCCGGTGCGCAGGGCCTGCGCAGCGGGAGCGTTGCCGCCGGTAGCCGTGTCGTACGTATCGAGCAGCCCGTACAGCCGCCCGCCGGGCGCCAGGGACCCGGCCAGGGCATCGTCGACGAGGCGCACCGGCGGGTCGCCGCCCCCGGGGACGCCCCCGGCGAGTTTCGGGTTGTCGGCGAGCGGCCAGAGCACGGTCAACCGCGCGGGCGAGGTGGTGACCGCCTGGTTGATGGAGGCGGCCTGCGCGGGCCGAGTCGCTTCTCGCAGCTGCGCAGGCAGAGATAACACCGGGAGCATGGTGCGCTCGTCGTCGAGGCGAGCGACTCCCCCGTAGGCGGGTTTGCCGTTGACGTTGATCAGCAGCGGGTAGACGCCGGGGCGGTCGATACCCAACGTGGGACCGGTGGTGGTCGAGTCGTCGCGGATGGGTATCGACACGGCGAAGCCGACGTGTTGGCCCGGATGCAGCACGGAGACCACTTTGTGGAACTCGCCCACGGTGTCGTACACGGTGTTGTCCGCGACCAGCGTCGAGGCGATCTGCTGTGACGAGGTCAGTGCCGGTGCCCGCTGTAGGCGGACCTCGAGGTCCGAGACGTCGCGGTCGCCGAAGTTGGTGAGTGTGCCCACCACGATCACATTGTTCGAGGACGTGTCGGTGACCACTTGGGGCGTCACTTGATCGAGGTCGAGCCGGACGAATCGGGCGGCGGGCATGCCGGCGCGGGCGGCGGGGGCGGCCCACGGGATCAGCGCGACGAGGACGGTCAGCACGCACACCAGGCGGGCCGCGCGGGTCACGGCGACCCGTCCGCGCCACCGGTGCCGGCGCGTCGCCCCCGTCCGCGACGCCCGCCGCGGCGTCGCCGCGGCTTGGGTGTCGGTGGGTCGTTACGCAACCGGTTGCGCTCGGCGGCGGCCTTCTCGTAGTCCGACGGCTCGGTCCGGGCGGCCGCCGCGGCACGTTCGCGCACGGCCTCGGGATCACCCGCCAGCCCGGAGATCACGTTCTGGGCGGCGGCGATCAGCTTGCGCTCGTCCGAGTACGTCAGCCGGGACGGCAGTTCGGTCAGTGGCACCCAGGCCACCTCGGCGACCTCGTAGTCCTCCGCGCTGAGGTCACCGCCCTCCCACGACAGCAGGAAGTGATGCACCGTCTTATGCACACGGCGGCCCTCGGCGGCGAACCAGTAGTCGATCTTCCCGATCGGCGCCAACACCGAACCGGTGAGGCCGGTCTCCTCCGCGATCTCGCGGATGGCCGTCTGCTCGGCCGTCTCCCCGACCTCGATGTGTCCCTTCGGCAGCGACCACAGGATCCGGCCGCGCCGATCGGTGCGGCCGATCAGGGCGGCCCGGAGGTCGTCGTCGCCGTCCAGCCCGGCGACGACCAGGCCGCCTGCCGATGTCTCGCGGACGGTGCGCACGCGCGGGTCCGCGCGCTGCCGGCGGGAGGCGCGGGTCGGCGTCGCACGGCGGACGCGAGCGGGCTCGGGTTGCGCGCCGGAGCGGGGCGAGCGGTGCGACGGGGCGTCGGGTACTGCTGGCGAGCGGTGCGACGGGGACTCCGGTACGGCGGGCGAGTGCTGCGATGCGGAGTCCGGTATGGCGGGTGAGTGCTGCGATGGGGAGTCCGGCACGCGGGCCCGCG
>CAJCHX010000835.1 GCA_903970215.1 Acidobacteriaceae bacterium | reverse complement strand
TGTCTCAGCGAGTACGGAATCCCGAACGTGCTCATTGAGCGGTACCGCTGGCTGGCGCATACACCCCGGGCGCACATCACGAATCAACGGTCAGTCGAGATTCTGCGGGACATGGGCTTGGAGCGGGAGGTGCTCGCTCAGGCGACGCCGCAGCACCTGATGGGCAACCAGGTGTTCTGCACGAGCCTCGCCGGCGAAGAGCTGGCCCGCATGCGCACCTGGGGAACCCACCCTGCGCGGCACGCTGATTATGAGCTGGCGAGCCCGTCGAGCATCTGTGATCTCCCGCAAACCCTCCTTGAGCCGATCTTGTTCGAGGCGGCCGCATCTCGTGGGACGGAAGTGCGGTTCAAAACCCAGTACATGTCCCTGGAACAAGATGACGAAGGAGTCACCGCGCGAGTCCGTCACCGATCGACCGGCGAAGAGTCCGAGATCAGGGCCAAATACCTGCTTGGCGCTGACGGGAGCCGAAGCCAGGTCGCCGCCGATATCGGACTCCCGCTGGAAGGGGAGATGGCAATTGCCGGCAGCATGAACATTCTGATAGAGGCGGACCTGTCCTCTCTGGTTGCCCACCGGCCGAGCGTTCTCTACTGGGTCCTGCAACCCGGGTCCACGATCGGTGGCGTGGGCATGGGGGTTGTTCGGATGGTCCGGCCCTGGAACGAATGGCTACTGATCTGGGGGTACGACATCAACGGACCAGAACCTCGCGTTGACGAAGACGAAGCACGACGCATCGCCCACCGCCTCATCGGTGATGACAGCATCGACGTCAAGGTTCGCGACATATCGCTCTGGACGAACAACCGCGCGTACATGTCGCGCTACTCCAGCGGCCGTGTTTTCTGCATGGGCGACGCCTGTCACCGTCATCCGCCGAACAACGGCCTCGGCGCCAACACCTCGATCCAGGACGCATACAACCTCTCCTGGAAGTTGGCGCATGTCCTCCGCGGCCAGGCGGGTTCCTCGCTCCTTCACACTTACACCGCTGAACGGGCACCGGTCGGTCGGCAGATCGTCGAAAGAGCCAACCAGAGCATCTCCGATTTCGGAGCGATCTTCGAGGCTCTCGGTCTGACCAACTCTACCGACGCGGAGCAGATGAGGACAAATATGGAGGCTCTCAAGGACAACACCGACAGTGCCGCCGACCGGCGCCAGAAGCTGCGCCAGGCTCTTGAGCTCAAGAACTATGAGTTCAACGCCCACGGGGTGGAGCTCAACCAGCGCTATCGCTCAACGGCGGTTGTAGTGGACGGTTCCGCGGAGCCCGAATACCTTCGCGATCCCGAGCTCTACTACCAGCCCACAACCTGGCCTGGTGCGCGGCTGCCGCACTGTTGGTTGCTGCATGGGGACCGCCAGATGAGCACGCTCGACGTCGCTGGCAAGGGACGGTTTGCTCTCTTCACAGGCATCGGAGGCGAGACCTGGATCAAGGCCGCCGAAGAAGCCGCGGTCCGTACGGGCGTCGCCATCACCGCATGCCTCATCGGCCCGGGGCGCGATTTCACCGACCCATACGGTGACTGGGCGTCATTGCGCGAGGTCACCGAACCGGGTTGCGTGCTCGTGCGGCCCGACTCATATGTCGCCTGGCGCAGCAGGACGCTCACTGCCAACCCAACCGTAGACCTCACTGACGCCCTCGAAGCGATCTTAGCTATAGCTCGAGGGGCTTTGCGGACGTAACCGGGTGCGGGGGTAGCGAGCCGCGTTCGGTCAGGTTCTGGTCGCGCGGCTGAAGCTTGGACGCTCGTTCCATCTGAGCAGCAAATTCGAGGTCGGCATGAGGCGTCATGGTTGACGTGGCAGCGTGTTGGTGATGCTGGATGAAGCCGTCGAGGTCCAGGGCACGCATGGGCCGGCCGAAGTAGAAGCCCTGACAGGAGTCAGCGCCCAGTTTGGTCAGCTCGTAGTGCTGGCCGGCGGTCTCGACGCCTTCGGCGACGACTGTCATTCCCAGGCTGTGCGCAAGCGCGACGATGGCGGTCACGATCCTTTGGCTGGCGGGGTCGTGGGTGAGCGTCGAGATGAAGGACTGGTCGATCTTGATCGTGTCGATCGGAAGGGTGTTGAGATATCCGAGTGAGGAGTATCCGGTCCCGAAGTCGTCGAGGGCGAGCCTCACACCAAGATCCTTGAGCCTGTCGAGCACCACGAGGGCGCGTTGCCCATCGCGTACGAAGACGCTCTCGGTGACCTCCAGCGTCAACAGGCCAGGATCGATTGATGTGCTCTCGAGAACAGTTGACACGGTCTCCACGAATTCGGAGGTCATGATCTGGTGGGCCGATACGTTGACCCAGACGCCGATCGCCGGGCCGGAAGCGCTTTGCCACCGCTGATGGTCCAGACAGGCTTGCTTCAGAACCCATTGGCCGAATTCGATAATCCGTCCAGACCGCTCCGCGAACGGGATCAGGACGTCCGGGGAGACCGGACCACGCTCAGGATGAGTCCAGCGCATCAGCGCCTCTATCCCGATGACCCGCTCTGCCCCGGCATCGACGATCGGTTGGTACTCGACGTGGCACTCGTTGCGGTCCAGCGCGCCCGGCAGACTTCGCGCCAGACCGGCCTGGTAGCCAGCGTGGTGCAGCTCGCGTAGGTCAAGGATGCCATCGCTCGCGTCCCGGTGGCGCTTGTTGCGATACATCGCGAGATCCGCGTCGTGGATGAGTTCTTCCGGGGCCTGGTAGTCCGGTCCGGTCACCGAGACCCCGATGCTCGCGGTCATGTTGATCGTGGTGCCGGACAGCGGGAACGGCTGGGCAAGAGCAGTATCGGAGCGAAGCGCAAGTGCGTCGACCTCGGACGGTCCGTCGAGGTCTTCGCAGAGGATCACGAACTCATCGCCCGAGAC
>CAJCHX010000834.1 GCA_903970215.1 Acidobacteriaceae bacterium | reverse complement strand
CCGTGTTGACGCGGATCCGGGCCGCCCCACCCTCCGCCGCCAAACAGCGGGCGAGATGCAGCTCCAGCGCCTTGGCGCTCGAGTACGCAGCCGCGTTGGGCCCGGCGACAATCGCGTTCTTCGATGCCACGAACACGACTGAGCCTCCTGTCGCCTGCTCCTCGAGCACCCGGAACGCCTCGCGGCCGACCAGAAAGTAGCCGGTGCCGAGGATGCTCTGGTTGCGGTTCCACTCCGCCAGCGTCGTCTCGGTGACCGAGGCCGAGGAGGCGATGCCGGCATTGGACACGACGATGTCGACCCCGCCGAATGCCTGCACCGCAGCGACGAACGCGGACGCCACGGCGTCCTCGTCGGTCACGTCACCGGCGGCGGAGACCCCGTTCTCACCGTAGGGCTCGATCGCGGCGGCGGCGCCCGCCCCGTCGATGTCGAACGCGATGACCGCCGCCCCCTCAGCGGCCAGCGTTGCCAACGTTGCGCGCCCGATGCCGCCGGCCGCACCGGTGACCAAGGCGACCCTGCCCTCGAGCTCACGCGGGGCGGGCAGCTGAGCCAGCTTGTAGAGCTCCAGGGGCCAGTACTCGATCGCGAAGCTCTCGGTCGTGGTCAGGGAGATGAATCCCGACAGGGCGTGGGCGCCGGCCATGACCTCGATCGCCCGTAGGTAGAGATCACGGCTGATCTTCGCCCGCTTGGTGTTCGGGCCGATCGCGATCAGCCCGACGTGCTCAATCAGGACGACCCGCGGGTTCGGGTCGAACATCACGTCGTCCTCGGAGGCGTTGGCCTCGAAGTACGCGCGGTACTGCCCGCGATATTCGGCCGCGGCGCTGCGGATCCGGTCCTTCAACGTGTCGACGTCGTCGGCCGCCGCGTCATAGGGGATCCACAGCGGCAGCATCTTGGTGTGCACGAGGTGGTCCGGACAGGCGGCGCCAATGTGCGTCAGGGCCGGCGCGTCAACCGAATCGACGAACTCCCGCACCGGAGCCGAGAGATCGCAGATGAGGATCTTCGCGGTCTCCGCGGACACCGCGCCGCGCAGCACCGGCAGGACCTGGGACAGCGTGTCGCGCCGCTCATCGGCCGACAACGGCCCGGACGGCGAGGGTCCGCTGAAGCGAACGGTGGATGAGGCTCGGCCGTTGACGAACGTCGCGGCTTGGTTGCAGACCTCGACCGTGCGCCGGTACGCCTCCTCGGCAGAGTCGCCCCACACCACCAGGCCGTGCTTGGCCAGCACGACCAGCTTCAGCGCAGGATTCTCCCGCACCGCAGAGCCGACCTGCTTGGCCAGCGTAAACCCGGGACGGATGTAATCGATCCACGCCGCCGAATCACCAAAGCACTCGGTGATCAGCTCTCGGCCACCCTCAGCGCAGGCGATCGCGTTGATCGCATCCGGGTGGGTGTGATGCACATGAGCAGCCGGCACGAAGGCATGCAACAGCGTCTCGATGCTCGAGCGTGGCGCAGCCGGGTCAAGCTGGCAGCGAGACAGGTGAGCGACCATGTCCTCATCGCTCATCTCATCGCGCTCGAACAGGGGGAGGACCTCATCGAGCTTCAATGGGGTGAAGCTCTTGTCCGTCATCGTGGCCAGGTCGCTGCCGGATCCCTTGACCCAGATCGCCGGGAGCTCTCGGCCGAGATGATCGGTTGCGGTGCCCTTGGCGGAGGTGTTGCCGCCACCGTAGTTGGCCAGCGCCCGGTTGGAGCCCAGCAGATGGGAAGCGAAGACCACCTGCGCCAACGTCGTCTCGGCCGCGGCGGCCTCGGTCTCGTCCCAGGCGTCCGTGACAGGATGGACTAGTTCAGTGGTGACGCTCATTTCAACCTTTCAGCTCAATGGTTTGTGAATCTCGCTCTGCGATGCGACGGGCCAGGTAACCCGAGCCACGCAGTTCGGCGATCGGATTGGCAGCCGCCCCGAGTTCGGTGCGGATGTGCGCGGTGAGCGGCCGCACGTCGGTGTTGAAGGCATCGAGTAAGACCTCGTGGCCGGCCAGCACGTCCCCGGCTTCCTGGGCGGCGAGCAACGCGGCCCGGTCCACCAGCAGCGCCTTGGCATAGCTCTCCTGGAGATTCATCACCGACCGAACCATCGCCTCGAGCTTCTGCTCGACGTTGTGCGACTGGTCAATCGTCAACCGCGGCAGCGTCTTTCCCGCAGCGGTCAGCTCGACGAAGATGAAGAACAGCTCAAGCGGGTTGACCGAGCCGACGATCAGGTCGTCATCGGCGTACTTGCGGTTGTTGAAATGAAAGCCACCGAGCTTGCCGGCCCGCTGCACCAGGTTGACGATCTGCTCGATGTTCACGCCCTGGGCGTGGTGACCCAAGTCGACGAGCACCTTGGCCTGATCGCCCAACGATTGAGCGATCAGCAGCGCCGAGCCCCAGTCCGCAAGGTCCGTCGCGTAGAACGCCGGTTCGAAGAACTTGTACTCGATGTACATCTCCTGCTCGACCGGAAACTCCTGGTACCAGGCGTGCAGCGACTCCTCAAGGCGGTCTCGCCGAGCGGAGAAGTCATCCTGGCCGGCGTAGTTGGTGCCGTCGGCCAGCCACAGGGACTGCCCGGTCGCCTCCAGGGTGGTCCCAATCTGAAGGCATTGATGAAGATGCTCGAGCGCCTTGGCGCGTACCCCGGCGTCCGGGTTGGTGATCGACCCCAGCTTGTAGTCGGGGTCTCCGAACAGGTTCGGATTGATCGCACCCACCGACAATCCGGCGTTGGCGATGGCCGCCTTGAGCTCACCGTAGTCCTCGATCTGATCCCAGGGAAAATGCAGGGCCACGGCGGAGGCGTTCCCGGTCAGCCGCTGGGTCGCGGCCGCATCCTCGATCCGCTCGAACACATCACGTGGACGGCCGGCCTGGGGAAACACGCCAAAACGGGTGCCGCTGTCGCCGTAGCCCCACGACGGGGTCTCGATCTGGAGATCTCTGAGCTTGGATTCGATCGCAGCGAGATCTGCGCCGGCGGCGGTGAGACGCTCGGCGAGATGGCGATATTCGCTGTCAGTCATAGGTGTGTTCTCTTTCTGCCGGGCTCTATCGGAGGCTGGCGTGCATCGGCCGGACACTGGTCAATCCGGTGACTTCCAGGAAACGGCCAAAGATCGCGTCGCCGCCTGCGCCGTCAACGGGGGCGTAGTGCTGAAGTTCGATCGAGCGCGCGCTCAGCTCGCGCATCTCCGTGTCGTTGGCCACATCACCGGTGGCCATCAGCTGCACCAGCGCGTTGCCGAGCAGCGTGGCCTCGGTCGGGCCGGCCGAGACGGGCCGCTGGGTGATA
>CAJCHX010000833.1 GCA_903970215.1 Acidobacteriaceae bacterium | reverse complement strand
CGATGAGTGCCCGCACCCCGTGCACCAGCGCGGGGAACCGCCACGCCGCTCCGCCGCGGTCGCAGCGGCGCACGAGTATCCGTCCATCGTCCTCCGGAACGGGACCGGTCGGCGCGAGTGCGATCGCGCCCCAAGCCAGATCGGGCCGGGTGGCGGCGACCATCGCAGCGGCGACTGCACCGGCACCGGTTCCCGCGAGCATCGTGCGCGGCCGGGCCACCAGCCCGCGCGCACAACCCCAGGCGGCGATGGCACGCTCGACCAGATCAGCGGGGTCCCCGCCCGGACGCGCTGCCTCCTCGCCCAGACGCGCTGCCTCCTCGCCCAGACGCTCGGCCTGCCCCACGATTACGACCACGTCGACGTCGTCGCCCAACGCGTCGCCGAGTGGCAGGCGCGACCACGCTCCCTCGTCGAACAGGATCAGTAGCCCTCTCGGCGACCGCGGCGCCTGACGGATCCGTGCACGGCGGCCTCCGCCGAGGTCGGCCGGACACCACCGGGCTGTATCACGGCCCGACGCCGGCCACTGCGATTCGGCTGGCGCACCGGGCATGGTGAGCACCGTGGCCTCGCCGCTCGGCACCGGCATCCGCGGGGCCCGGGTGTCTCGGTCGGGCCGCGCGCGGCGGCACAGTTCCGCCTCGGTCACATCGTCGTCGGGATCGCACTCGGCGTACTGGTAGCCGACCACTGCGTCATCGGGAAGCAGCTCGGTGCGCGACCACACGCCGTCTCCGGCGGAGTGCATCAGTCGGAACCGCGAGCCGTCGAGGGACAGCAGCGGCCAGAGTCCGCGCCGAGCGCGCCGGACGAAGGTGACCTCCCGCATCGGTACTCCGTCGATGCCGATCCCGACGAGTGCGCCCAGGACCGGTCCCGCGCCGGCGACCAGGTCCGGAGGCGGGCAGAACTCGGCCGGCGTAGTGCCGACCGAGCCTGCACCGCTGGACACCATCGGTTCGGAGACCCTCATATAGCTAGGCTAGCCTCACTGAACCCGCGGATGTCAATCCGCGCTCCCACGGCCGGATCAATCCAGGACAGGCTGCTCATCGTGCTCGATGGCTATCTCCGCGGACAGGTCCAGCGACCGCGCGCACAGCCAATAGACGGCACCCGCCACGACCAGCCCCACCACCCACGCGATATCGACGCCGCCGAGCGCCTTGGCGGCGGGTCCCGTGTAGTTCAGCCCACCGAGGCCCTGCAGCACCATGAACGGCACCTCGGCGAGGAAGCCGACCCCATAGGCGACCAGGCCGCGCCAGGCCCACGTCCCGTACAGACCGTTGGGCTTGAAGAACTCGACGATCGCGTAGTGCCCGCGCCGCACCAGGAAGAAGTCGACCAGGTTGGTGGCGGTCCACGGCACCAGTAGATACAGCATCAGGGTCAGCGCGACCTCCACGGTCTGCACCGCGCCGCCGCTGATCGACTCCGAGATCGCGAACCACACCACCGCGAGCCCCAGGACGGCGATCACTCGCGCCCTAGCGGTCGGCCGGAACGTGCGGAAGCTGTCGATCATCGTGAGCACGGTGAGCGCGCCGCCGTAGGCGTTCATCCCCATCGTCGCGACCAGGGCCAACACCGACAGCAGTGCCACCACGGTGCCGAGGTGCGGCACCACGTTGTCGCCCGCCTGCTGGAGGCCGGCCAGGCCGTCGGTGGCGCCGAGCCGGATCGCCATCCATGCGCCGAGCACCATCAACCAGATCGCGGAGACCGACGCGCCGAGGAACACCGACGCGATCACGCCGGACGACTTGGTGGTCGCCGGCAGGTAGCGGGAGTAGTCGGATACGTACGGCGCGTAGGTGATGTTGTACGCGGCCGCGGCGGAGAGCTGCGCCATGAAGGCGATCGCGGTGAAGCCGCCCGGGTGGCCGTGCGGGGCGCCGTGGCCGAAGCCGAGCAAAATCCCGACGGTGACGATCGTCATCAAGGGCAGCGCGATCGCAAGGATCCACCGGAAGACCCGGTGCACCCAGTCGTGCCCGAAGATCGCGAGCAACGCCGCGGCAACCGCCGATAGCACGGCGACCACCTGGGCGTTCCAGTTGAAGGAGGCCTTGAGGCCCGACCCGAGCAGCACCTGGTCGGCGACGTTGAACCCCACATAGGTGAACAGCGTCGCGGCCAGCGGGATCACCACGCCCCGGTAGCCGAACTGCCCGCGGGACTGGATCATCTGCGGCAGGCCGAGGTGCGGCCCCTGCGACGCATGGAACGCCATGAACAGGGTGCCGATCACGATCCCGACGACCACCGCCACCGCGGTCCAGCCCAGCGAGAGCCCCATCCCGGGGCCGATGAACCCGATCGGGATGGAGAAGTACTGGAAGTTTCCGTTGAACCACAGCGGCAGCTGATGCCACAGCTTGCCGTGCCGCTCGGCGTGCGGAACCCAGTCGATGGACCGGGCCTCGATCAGTCCACTGCGGGGGTTGTCGGACATGGCGGATCCCTCATCTCTCTCGAACACGAACAGCCGAACGCTCTGTGTTTCGAGTCACAATGATCCACCCACGTGTCCTAGCTGTCAACTGTTGTTTCATGCCTCGATACCAGAGTGTCGGGCGAGGGCGCAGCAGTAGAGTCGGGCGAGTGACCATAGACCCCCAGCTGTGGAGCCCCGTCGACGGCTTCGACGACCTCACCGACATCACGTACCACCGACACAAGACGCAGGGCACCGTCCGAATCGCGTTCGACCGTCCGGAGGTGCGCAACGCCTTCCGGCCGCACACGGTCGACGAGTTGTATCGCGCGCTCGACCACGCACGGCAATCGCCCGACGTCGGGGCGGTACTGATCACCGGGAACGGGCCCGCGCCGAAGGACGGCGTGTGGGCGTTCTGCTCGGGCGGAGATCAGCGGATCCGTGGGCGCTCCGGATATCAGTACGCGGACGGCGACACCGCGGACACGGTCCAGAGGGGTCGCGCGGGCCGCCTGCACATCCTCGAGGTGCAACGCCTGATCCGGACCATGCCGAAAGTGGTGATCGCCGTGGTCAACGGCTGGGCCGCGGGTGGCGGGCACAGCCTGCACGTCACGTGCGACCTCACGCTGGCGAGCCGTGAGCACGCCCGGTTCAAGCAGACCGACGCCGACGTGGGCTCGTTCGACGGCGGCTACGGCAGCGCTTATCTCGCGAAGCAGGTGGGACAGAAGTTCGCTCGGGAGATCTTCTTCCTCGGCCGCACGTACTCGGCGCAGGAGATGCACGAGATGGGTGCCGTCAACGCGGTGATCGACCACGACCGGCTCGAGGACGTCGCACTCGAGTGGACCGCCGAGATCCTCGGCAAGTCGCCGCAGGCGCAGCGGATGCTCAAGTACGCATTCAACCTGCTCGACGACGGCCTGGTGGGCCAGCAGTTGTTCGCCGGCGAGGCGACGCGGCTCGCCTACATGACCGACGAGGCGGTCGAGGGTCGCGATTCGTTCCTGGAGAAGCGCGAACCGGATTGGTCGCCGTACCCGTACTACTACTGACCACCCGACTGAGTGCCCGCGGCTCGGGCCAGCGCCACGAACTCCTCGCGTCCGTAGGCCGTACCGGCGATCCCCCAACCGCCTTCGGCTGCGGTCGTCAGGATCACCCAGGTGCGCTGCGTGAGCGAGGGGTCGCCGGCGATCGCGGCCACGATCTCGCCCGCATCGCGGGTTATCCGACGCTGGCCCTCGCGATCGAGCGCACCCGGCGGAGTCACGATCTGAACGCGCACCGCCCGCGCCGACGGCTCTGCCGCGGTGCTGACGACGGGCAGCCGGTGCACGAATGCTGCGGTGTTACGGGTGAAGAACGGCGAGATCGAATCTTCGTCGTGCCCCTCGGCACGCAACACCGCGTGCGTGAGTTCGGTGCCGAGCCGCTGGTCGGCGTCCTCAGGAAAGAGGTCGGCGGGCGCGTATACGTCGATCATGGGCATGGGACCACTCCTTGGCTACGAACTATGATGACCGTCATGGGAAGCATGGGCTATGTAAGTCGTCATAGTCAAGGGTCTGTCTGATGACGGGCGATGCACGGGACCGGATGATCGACGGTGCGATCGAGTTGCTCGCCCGGAACGGACTCGAGGGGACGACGTTCTCGACGGTGCTGGCGCTGACCGGTGCGCCCCGTGGGTCGATCTACCACCACTTCCCCGGCGGCAAGGACGAGATGATCGCCGCTGCCGTCGATCGCGCGGCTGCGAATGCAGTGGCACTGATCGACCGGAAGGCCGGCGCGCCGGCCGCCGAGGTGGCCGCGCTGTTCCTCAACGCGTGGAGGGCCCTGCTGACTCGCACCGACTTCGGGGCCGGTTGTTCCCTGGTCGCCGTATCGGTCGCCGCTGAATCCGATGCCCTTCGGCTACGCGTCGCGACGGCATTCGACGTCTGGCAGGGGCGACTCGCGGAACTCCTCGCACAGGGCGGCCTCGCGACGGCGGAGGCGGAGTCGTTCGCGGCGCTGCTGATGGCGTCCGCCGAGGGTGCCGTCGTGATCGCCCGGGCCCGCC